>JBEKDJ010000019.1:0-26563 GCA_050014415.1 Thermodesulfobacteriota bacterium
TGCGGTTGATTGTTTGTAAGCTGATTGATATTCAACCTTTCCCAACCATCCTTTACACCATACCAGTACCCATGGGGTGCGTGTACAACCTTTGGATGCATATCCTCATTGAACCGAATTCTAATTTCAACCTTACTTCTGGGACTCTTAAGCCAGACCCATTCGCCATCTTCAACTTTAAATGCTGCTGCCTTTTCGGGGTGCATATCCAATTGAGGATCAGGTGATAATTTCCGTAGCGATGGAATATTCCGATGGGCAGAGTGAAAGTACACAATATTTCTGCCGCCGGTCGTCAGTACAAGGGGATATTCTTTATATACATCGGGAGTGCTTATCGGGCCTTCCGGAGGTTCTTTATATATCGGGAGAGGAGAAATCCCTCTCTTTTCCAGGAATTCCGAATGCAAATCAACCTTCCTGGATCCAGAAAGGGTTGAAAAACCGTTGTTCTTTTCATAGCCCTTATATATGACTGGCGTACTAAACTTCCCAATTTTTTTAAATGTTTTAAAATCCATTCCAATCGGTTCAAGCCTATAGTCCAGGGCTTGCTCCACCGTATCCCAGTATCCTTTGAGCCCCATTTTCTTAGCAAGATCAATAAGAATCTGTTTTTCATCGCGACACTCAGGGACAGGTTCCACTGCCTTTTCCTGACAAAAAATGTGATTCATCATCATTCCATCTTCCACGTCATCCCTCTCGGTCCAGTGAGCAGGAGGGAGGATAACATCTGCTAATGCCGTTGTCGGGGTGTGAAAATAGTCAACTGCAAACAGAAAATCTACTGCCGAAAGGGCCTTCTTAACATGTTGCGAGTGCGCATAGGCGCACATAGCATTGCTGCCGAATAATCCGACAGCCCTGACCGGAAAAGGTTTCCCCTCAAGGATTGCCTCCCAGATGGGTTCCGGATTGCACATCCAGCTCGACTCGATCGGATACTTATCCATGCCCAGTCTTTTCCTTGCCTGCTCAGGCGGAAGATTCCAGAATACGCTAAAGTCCCTCCCATAGCAACTTCTTCCTGGACCCGTAGGCTCGACAAAATTGGGATTACCACCTGGAACCTCAAGATTCCCGGTAATGGCGCTTATACTGGATATGGCGCGATTTAAATCAAAGGCATTGGGTGCCTGACAGGTTCCCGCCATTCCAGGGCTGATGCACGCCGGTTTGGTGTTGGCAAATGTTGTAGCTGCAGCCTCAATCTCTTCAGCCGGCACCCATGTAATTTCAGCACAGCGCTTCGGTGTGAATTCTGCTACATGACTGCGCAGTTTATCGAATCCCACGGTCCACTTGTCAACAAACTCTTCGTCAAAAAGCTTGTTATTTATGATGACATGCAAAAAACAAAGCGCCAGCGCGACATCCGTACCGGGCCTGATCCTTAGCCAGTGATCCGCCTTCGTTGCGATGGGTATGCGCCTTGGATCAACGACAATGAGCCTTGCGCCGTTTTCCAAGCCCTCCCTGATGGCGTGGTTGTATAAACCCGGAAAGGCTGACTCAGGGTTGCTCGCCCACAACAACATGCATTTGGCGGACTTAAAATCAGGCTGCATCATGAATCCTGTAGTCATAATGCCCCCGAAGACAAGTGGGCCGCCGCTCATGCATGCAGGACCAAAATAATTGGTGGACCCGTAAACCGTTAAAAATCGATTCAGAAACGGCGGTATGCCCCGGGTTGTCCCGGTACCGACGGCAAAAGACTCTGCGCCCCATTTCTCCCTAACCTCAAGGAGACGTCGGGAAATGACATCAAGGGCCAGCTCCCAAGAAACCGGCTCAAATTTGCTGTTACTTCGATTACCAGTTCGAATTAAAGGTTTGGTAATGCGCTCCGGATGATAAATAATCTCCATACAGGCTCTACCTTTAGGGCATAGGTACCCGTGGCTGAATGGATGATCTTTATCTCCACTAATTCCTACAACTTTTCCTTTTTCGACCTCAAGAAAGACGCCGCATCGAGAATGACATTCAAAACAGATAGTCCTGATAGTTTTTTTCCCCATTATTTGTCTCCCTTTTGAGTCATCAGTGGCCAGGTATGCTTCCAAAGCTATCAGTCATCGAAGATAGATTCGAAATAAGCATCCCGATTCATATATGAAGTTTGGAATCAGACTTGAATATCGACTTTAGTAAGAGAAGGAGTGTCATCCATAAAAAAGTTAGCCCTGTTCTGAAAGATTTTGAAAATGGGAATTAGAAAATAGGAATTGGGAAGTAAGAAGTGATCGGTGACCAATGACAAATGATAAATCGAACCCTCATTGATGAAAGAAATTGATTTCCCTCGGTGCATCAAACCCCTCAGATCTTCTCCCGGAACGCCTCCAGTAATTCCGCAGAAGATAATTGTTTTACTCTGTCTACACAGTTGGAGCAACAGCTTTAATGTTTTACACACCCGAAGTGGCTTGTGGTATCTACGTCGTAAACAGCCGGATTAAGAAGAAAAACAGTCGGTCCGGGAGGGTTTTTCTTAGAAATAATACCAGACCGGCGTTCTTTCCGGCATGGTAGCGTAATTTGTGACCCCGGCCGCATGCAGCTTTGTATATGAGCTTTGCGATGACGATCGGATGGGATGCACCTTTATCCATAGCTTCTGCTTTCTTCAGAGACTTTTCGTACATTTCACTATAGTCATTCTTAATTTCATTTTGTGTCTCGACCATGGAACGGCCGTAAAAATCGGTCCGGATAAAACCCGGCTCAATAATAGTAACTTTAATATGAAATGGCCGGAGTTCATAATGGAGAGCTTCGGAGAATCCTTCAACCGCAAACTTGGAACTATTATAAATGCTGTAGAAGGGAATGGCAGCCCTTCCGCCGATGGAAGCTACATTAATGATGGTTCCTTCCTTCTGCCTGCGGAATATCGGAATAATGCTTCTGCAGATATCCATCAATCCCAGCACATTGGTCTCAAACTGCGTTTTAATCTGTGCGGGCTCTGACAATTCAAAAGGCCCCCGGACGGCATAACCGGCATTATTGACCAGAACATCGATCCTGCCGTATTTGTCCAGGGCATATTGAATGACTTTCTTGATCGATTCTTTATCTGTAACATCCAGGTGCTGGAGGTCCATTTTTTTCTCATGCAGTTTTGTTCTACGGCTTTCCGGATTCCGCATCGTTGCGATCACATTCCAGCCTTTTTCAAAAAAAATGAGCCCCGTTTCCAGGCCGATTCCTGAAGAAGCGCCGGTAATCATCACTGTTCTGTTCATAGACGTAACCTCCTTTTTGTTTTTGGTGATGGATGCATTCTCCTTCACTAACGGAGTTACAGGCAGTCTTTCATGATGTAAGCGGCACCTGCCAAAAACGAAAATTAATTGATATTATCCTCCTCTTTCATGGGGGAGATGGAGATGGACATGGACGTGGTAATGTTTCTCCTCACCCTTCCCCTCTCCCGCCTGGAGACAGGGGAATAATTGGGTTATTCCATAAGCATTTTCCGATACCGGGCTGATTATCTCTTCCTATTTTCGCCTTTCTTCTTCTGACCATATTGCCCTGCAACCAAACGGATTTCATCATAGCTTACATCTGGAAGAAGCAGGGCCTTGATCGGAGCCAATCGTTCGCTTCCGACACGGGCAATCGCTTCCTCGATGACGGCGATTCGCTCTTTTGAAAGAATCCGGGTAAGGTCGATCGACCGGCCTTCGTCAATAAGCTGTACAAGATGTTCGGTAATCGTCGATGGAGTAAGGCCCCGCTTCCGGGCAATTTCCTCCAGCGTGCCTCCCTTCTCCCACAGCATCCATGTGACCTCGACTGTACTCGCCGCTGAAGGTTTCTTCAGGGAAGGCCGTATTGCCACAGTTCCGTCATCCTTACTCAAGGGCCTTAACTCAGGATGCCCTTTTAAATAGGCCCTGACCACTTCAAGCGTCTGATCCCCGTAAACGGATACCTTATGTTCCCCACAGCCTTTGATGGCAAGCAATTCAGAGGCTGTTTGGGGTAGTCGCTGGCTGATGGCCCTGAGTGTTCGATCATGGAAGATGACGTAAGGGGGAAGGTTGGTTGCCCGAGCGAGTTTGAGACGCATCTCCTTCAGGGATTCAAAAAGGTCTTCATGGCTGGGCAGGTCCGATTTTTCTGGAAATTTCTCTGGAGGTTTCTCCTTAATGATCCTTTCTTTTATTGGCAAAGTCCTGAACGTGCGAGTTTCGCCCCCATCGAGACAGTTCGAGCAGTTATCACAATGATCCCCGGTGATCCGCTCACCGAAGTATTCGAGAATAAACTGTCTCAAGCATTGGTCTGTATAGGCATAATCGATCATTTTTCGAAGTTTCTTCCGCTCAAAAAGGCTACGGCGTTCAATCTCTTGGAAATCAATATTAAGTCTGGAGACAGGAACCCGTGATAATATCTTCAGCCCCCGGCCCCGAAACGGTGGTCGATATTCCATTGATCCTGCTTGATGAAGCGTAGAGAGATGTCGTCTCAACTGCTCCGGTGCAAGATTCAAATTCTCTGCCATCACATCCAGGTCCACAAGAAGGATCTTATCTTTCGATCCATCCAGGACATCCAGACAATAATTGACAATCTCTTTCTGGTATCTGTTCTGTCCCTGGGACTGGCGGCGAAGCTCCTCCGGCTCGACACGCAGTGTCACCTTGGCCTGATGCTCCCCGTCAGATCCGCGCTCAATGTAGCCGGCCTTTTCCAGGATCCTCAAGCACGAAGAGACGGCCATCTCATTCGATTTTGCACGGCCAAGGCGCTCGGCCAGGGCCTTCTGGGTCATTTCAATTTCATCAGTCCCAATACTGCATAAGACCTGGTACGCCCGTTCTATCATGTCTCGGGGCGGATAACTCCCGTCGATAAAGAATTCCTGGGTGAAAGTGTCAGCGTAACTGAAGAGGAGCAGGCAGTTCGCAGGCTTCCCATCACGCCCGGCACGTCCGACTTCCTGGTAATAAGCCTCGAGGGAACCGGGGATGTCATAATGGACGACAAAACGAAGGTCTGCCTTATCGATGCCCATGCCAAAGGCATTTGTCGCCACCACGACCGGCAGGATTCCTTCCATAAAACGGTCCTGGACATACTTGCGAGATTCCATCTCCATGCCGGCGTGATAACCTCCTGCCTTATAGCCATTGGATCGCAACGCCAAGGTTAAGGTTTCTACATTCTTACGTGTCGCGGCATAGATAATTCCTCTCTGCACTCCCTTTTTGAGCAGGCCCAAGATGGCATCGATTTTATCTTCCTCACCCTCCACCCTTTTGACCTGAAAACAGAGGTTGGGGCGATCAAAACCCGCAACGAAAGTGATCGGCTGCCGGAGGCCCAGCTGGGTGATGATATCACGGCGGACATCTGGAGTGGCCGTTGCTGTCAGAGCGGCAACAGGCGGATGGTTTAGTTTTTCAACAGCCCCTTTGAGGCGAAGGTAATCGGGACGAAAATCATGCCCCCATTCGGAAACGCAGTGTGCCTCGTCAACGGCAAACAGTGAAACCCGACAGGATTGAATCCTTTCCATAAATCCCGGATTCCGAAACCGCTCAGGGGCAACATATACTAGCTTGTATCTGCCCTGCTGAATCTCTCTCAGTCTCTGCCCTTGCTCGGAAGGAGTCAATACACTGTTGATGAAGGTGGCAGGGACTTGGTTCTGCACCAGTCCATCCACCTGATCTTTCATCAATGCAATCAGGGGCGAGATCACCAGTGTCACCCCGTCCAGGAGCAGCGCCGGCAACTGGTAACAGAGCGATTTACCGCTTCCTGTAGGCATGACCACGACCACATCGCGCTTGGTCAGGAGGGTATCGATGATCTCCTCCTGCCACTTTCGAAAATCAGAGAAATGGAACTTCTCGCTCAAGACTCGAGAACATTCATCTTTCATCGAAGCCTTCAACAGATCAGGGGACATTTGAAGGGACAGCTCCTTATTTTCAGAAGGTTTAGATTCTTTTCACTTTTGTTTGCTATCTTTGCTGCCTAGATTTTTCTGAAGGCGTTATCACAGGCTTCGATGGTTTTGTCTAGGTCCCTCTGTGTATGGGCCAGAGAGACAAAGCAGGCTTCGAACTGGGAAGGCGGAAGATAGATCCCCTGTTCCATCATCTCAATGAAGAATCGGGCAAACCGCATGGTATCGCTCTTCTTTGCAGATGGATAATCCCTCACAGGCCCCTCTGTAAAAAAGAGGGTGAACATTCCGGTGATGTGGTTAATGGAAAGAGGCATTCCCCTGTCCTCTGTGATTTTTGAAATCGCCTCTGTAAGGTAGGTCGTTTTGTTCTCCAAATCCTGATAGGCTCTTTTTGATCTTAAGAGTTCCAGCGTCTCAATGCCTGCCGTCATGGCCAGAGGATTTCCCGAGAGGGTTCCTGCTTGATAGACCCCTCCCAGAGGGGCGACCTTCTCCATAATCTTTTCCTTTCCACCATAGGCACCCACCGGAAGGCCGCCTCCGATGATCTTTCCGAGGCAAGTCAGATCAGCCTTGATTCCGTAAAGTTCCTGGGCGCCTCCGTAGGCCACCCGAAATCCAGTGATCACTTCATCGAAGAGAAGGATGATCCCCTTCTCATCACAGATCCTTCTCAATCCTGCTAAGAATCCATTTTCCGGAAGGACCACACCCATGTTGCCAGCAACAGGCTCTACAATGATGCAGGAGATCTGGTCAGGATATTGGCTTACCAAAGTCTTTACCCTCTCCAGATCATTATAAGGTGCCGTCAAGGTATGTTTGGCCAGATCTTCAGGGACTCCGAAACTATCAGGAATGCCAAAGGTGGTCGCCCCGGAGCCTGCCTTCACGAGCAGGCTGTCGCCGTGGCCATGATAGCACCCTTCGAATTTCAAGATTTTGTCCCTCCGTGTATAACCCCTTGCCAGTCGAATCGCACTGAGTACTGCCTCTGTGCCAGAGCTAACCATTCTCACCAATTCGATGGATGGAAAGGCCTTCATCACCTTAGTGGCGAGTTCGACCTCCAACGCCGTTGGTGCGCCATAACTCGTCCCTTTGGTAATCACTTTCTTGAGCGCTTCCACGACTCTCGGTTGGGCATGGCCCAATATCATCGGGCCCCAGGACCCGACGTAGTCAATATACTCATTTCCATCGACATCCCAAATCTTCGATCCTTTTGCCCGCTCGACAAAGGAGGGTGGAATGCCGATGGCCTTGAAGGCCCTGACAGGACTGTTTACCCCTCCTGGAATCATTTTCAAAGCCTTGGCGTAGAGCGTGATCGATTTTTTCCTATTCATCTCTGTTCTCCAGATGGTCCTTCAGCCACCACTCGATTGCTCAGCATGCCGATCTCTTCGATCACGATGTCGATCTTGTCACCAATGACCATCGGTCCAATCCCGGCGGGTGTCCCTGTAGCGATCACATCGCCTGGCAATAAGGTCATCACGTGAGAGATAAAACTCACCAGATGAAAAGGATTGAAGACAAGGTTCTTCGTATTGGAATGCTGGCGCCTCTCTCCATTCAGATAGGAGGATATCTCTAAATGACAAGGATCGATATCTGTCACAATCCAGGGACCGATTGGTGCAAAGGTGTCAAAGCCCTTCGCCGTTGTCCACTGACCATCCTTCGGTTGAAGGTCCCTGGCGGTCACATCGTTAAGGCAAGTATACCCAAGGATATATTCAGCTGCCTTTTCCACCGGTAAAGCCTTGGCTAACTTTCGAATGACCACAGCCAACTCAGCCTCGTAGTCGACTCGGTTAGACATCTTCGGATAGGCGATGTCCTCTCCCGGACCGATCACAGACGTGGAGGGTTTGAGAAAGAGAAGAGGTTTCTTGGGAAGGGGCGTCTTCATCTCTTCGGCGTGATCGCGATAGTTCACACCCAGAGCGACGATCTTTGAAGGAAGACAGGGTGAAAGTAGTTTTATCTCTTGAAGACCTTTTGCTTTCGAGGTGAGATGAAATGGGCGGAAAGGATCTCCATCCATCTCCCGAATCGAATCCTCCTCCATCACTCCCCATTTCATCAGGTCGCCTTCTCGGTACCGGACAATCTTCATTCGAACTCCATTTCATTAACCAAATCCAAAGAACCGAAATGTCCCATCAATGATAAACGACTCAAGGGAAAAGATTTCTTCTTATTCGGATTTTGAGCTTTGACGTCTGCCGTTGTTCTCTCTCATCTCAGTCCCAGTACGTCCTGCATATCATAAAGACCGTTGGGCTGGTTCACTACCCAGAGGGCTGCCCTAACCGCTCCGCGAGCAAAGTTATCTCGGCTATGTGCACGGTGTGTGACTTCCAGCCGTTCACCAATACCTCCAAAGAGTACTGTGTGCTCTCCAACGATGTCTCCTGCCCGGATCACTTGCATTCCGATCTCGTCTTTTGTCCGTTCACCCACCATTCCCTTCCTTCCATACACTCCCACCCGACCGAAGTCACGACCGGTCGCCTTTGCAATCAACTCTCCTAATCTCACCGCTGTGCCGCTGGGCGAATCCTTTTTCAGACGGTGATGGGCTTCAAGGATCTCCACGTCATACTCCGACCCCAAGACGTGAGCGATCTCTTGGACGATCCGAAACATCACATTCATTCCAACGCTCATGTTGGGAGAGAGAACACATCGAACGCTCTTTGAAAGTTCCTTCACCCTGTTGAGCTGCTCAGGACTAAATCCAGTGGTGCCGATCACTGCGGCCAGGCTATTCTCTCTCGCAAACTGCAAGCTCTCTAAGGAGGACTGAGGATTGGTGAAGTTGATGATCACATCTCCTCCATCTTTCTTCAGATCTCTTTCCAAAGTAACGCCGATCCTGCCGAGACCAACGGTTTCCCCGGCGTCCTTTCCCAACGAAGGATGATCCGTTCTCTCAATAGCTCGATAAAGCTCAATCGAAGGGGTCTCGTTGATGACGTGAATGATCCGGCCTCCCATCTTGCCCGCCGCTCCGACGACAATCGCTTTGATCCCTTCTTTTTTCTCTCCCGTTCTCATTAGCAGGCCTCCTCCCACATCTCACCTTCATAGATAACGTGGACGTCGCCCTCAAAAAAGACCTTCTTTACATCCTGTCCTTCGATCTCAAAATAGACCTGCAAGACCTCGCCTCCTCTGGTTTTGATCGATGCCGGAGATTTCACCCACCCGTTGAAGGCTGCAATCAAAGCAGAAGCCACAGCTCCTGTGCCACAGGCCAGGGTCTCATCCTCTACCCCTCTTTCATAAGTTCGTAGGGATAATTGAGAACTGTTCTCCAACCGGACAAAATTGACATTGGTTCCACTGGGTGCAAAATGAGGATGGAAACGAATTTCCCTACCCATCTGAATCACATCGACCTCTTCGAGATCTTTCAAAAATAAGACCGCATGGGGAACTCCTGTGTTGATCCTTGAAAGAATCAGTTCTCTCCCTTCGATGTGAACGGCTTCATCGAGTGACAGACTGTGGGGTTTGGTCATTTCCAGTTTCACCCTTTTCCCATTGACCTGAGCAGAAAGAATCCCGGCCAGGGTTTCAAAGGTCAGAGAGGAACCTGCGATCCCCTTCAAACAGGCAAAGCGAGCAGCGCAACGGCCTCCGTTACCGCACATCTCTGCCTCACTTCCGTCTGCATTGAAGTACCGCCATTTAAAATCGGCCCGTTCCGATCGCTCGATCAAGATCAGTCCGTCCGCACCGACAGAAACTCTTCTTCGACAGACACTTCGAATGAATACCTTTAGGCGACCGGGATCCAAGAAGGGTTTCCGATGATCGATGACGATGAAGTCGTTTCCGCTGCCACTCATCTTCGTGAAATGAATCTTCATTGTTCACCTCGAAGCTTCATGTCTATTCTTGATCCAACGCAACCACACCCACCGACTGATTAATTGCATCCCAGATTCGAATACTGAAACCCTAAAGAATCTCAAGTTCCCAATGTCCAAATGCCTAACCCAATGTGTTCACCTGAGCTTTTGAGCATTTGAATTTGCCACTTATCTCGGATATAGAATTCTGGATTCAGTGTTTGACTACCTCCCAATATGCTTCAAAAGGCTGATGACACCCTTACGGCTTTTCTAAGGATTCACTAAAAAGTCGGGAATCTTTTCCCCTCGGACGAGATCCTCGTAGTTCTCCCGTTGACGAATCAGAAACATCTGATCGTCCCGGACAAGGACTTCGGCGACCCTGGGCCTGGAATTGTAATTCGTCGACATCGAAAATCCGTAGGCACCAGCGCTCATAATCGCAATCAATTCGCCAGGATTCAGTTTCGGAATCTTGCGTTCTTTTGCCAAGAAGTCGCTCGACTCACAAATGGGGCCTACTACATCAGCTATGACCTCCTCCCGGTTTTCCTCATTCACAGGAAGGATCTTGTGGTAGGAACCGTAGTAACTAGGCCTAACCAGATCGTTCATGCCGGCATCAACAATCACAAACCGCTTTTCCTCATTCTCCTTTGTGTAGAGAACCTTCGATACCAAGACTCCTGCATTTCCAACGATGACACGACCTGGCTCCAAGATGAGCGTACAGCCGAATCCTCGAATCTCGTCAAGAATGGTGGAGGCGTATTCTACGGGATGGGGAGGTTCTTCATCCTCATAGGTGATTCCAAGGCCCCCTCCCAAATCCAAATATTGAATCTCTATTCCTTCCTTCCTCAGATTCTCGACCAATTGTCTAAGTTTCTTCAAACCCTCGATAATGGGCTTGACCTCGACCAACTGTGATCCGATATGACAATCAACTCCCAGGATCTTGAGATTGGGCAATTGGGAGGCAAGACGGTAAGCCACTGGTGCCCGAAGGATGTCTATCCCAAATTTGGCCTGCTTCAACCCGGTCGAGATATAGGGGTGAGTCTTGGGATCGATATCAGGATTAACACGGATGGAAATAGGGGCTCTCTTCTTAAGCCGGACTGCGACTCCATTGATCGCCTGGAGCTCCTGAGAAGATTCCACATTGAACATGAGAATCCCCGTTTTCAAGGCATATTCTATTTCGTCCTCTCTTTTCCCAACCCCGGAATAGACAATCTTTTGCGGGATCGCTCCACCTTTAATGGCCCGGTGGAGTTCACCTCCAGAGACCACATCTACTCCTCCGCCCAAGTTAACGAAGAGACGAAGAAGAGCCAGATTGGAATTGGCCTTCGCAGAATAGCAGACCAGATGAGGGATTCCTTTGAATGCGTCATCGAAGACGGTGAAGTGTCTCACCAAGGTGTTGTAGCTGTATAAATAGAAAGGCGTTCCCACTTTTTCAGCGATCTGTTGTATGGGCATTCCCTCACATTGAAGTTGGTGGTTTTTGTATTCAAAAAAATGCATCGGCTTATTCCTCAATGATCAATGGTCAATGTCCAATTATCAATTGTCAATGCTAAGTGTTAATTGCTCATTGATCATTGCCAATTGATTGTTAATAAATGTATTTCACCCTTACTTCCTCAGAGAAAGGGCTTTCGTTCCTTCGAACAGAGTTATCCACTGCAGTCACAGCATATTCATAATCTTGCCCTGACTCGACATCCGTATCAACGTAGATCTCCTTTTCCAAAGGGCTCTTGTTGAGCCTCTTGAACTCTCTTTCCCCGGGCTTCCTTCGATAGACATAATACCCTAAGAGATCAGGTTCGCGATTCCTCCTCCAATTCAACTCCATTCCATCTTTGAGGGGAATGGCTGCCAGACCTGCCGGAGGACCGGGCGGAATCAGGTCGGTGGGGGTCAAAGGAATATCGAGAGATCCCTTTCCCTCCACATCTGTCTTGACCACCCGCCTGACCGTCCTGACCGAATAAACATATCTTCTCTCATTCTCTACATTTAGATCAATATAACGGGTCGCTGCCAATGGCTCTCTGTTTAACGGCTTAAGGGAAAAGACTCCACCCTCTTCCCTTCGGTAAATGTTATAACCAGTAGCGCTCCCCGCAGGTTCCCAGAACAGATCTACCCTTTTGTCCCCTGCTTCCCCCTGCACCATCTTTGGCGCTTGGGGAGGATAGTCCCAAAAGACCGACACAGGATTTGAAGGAGCACTGGGATATCCTCTTCGATTGGTTGACACCACTTGGTACACATAGACTTCTCTTGCTTCTTGATCCTCAACCCAGATGGACATCTTTCCGCCCTTCACCTCTTGCGAGGTCACCTTTATTTCAGAGATTACCTCGCTCTTCTCTCCGCACCCTCTGCATTCTCCTGCGATAAGCGAACCCTCTGATCTCAAGATCTTCAACTCGGCCAGGTCGGTGAGGGGTGACTTATCTGTGTTTTCCTTGGGGAGAGACCACTCTAACAGGAGGCGGCCCTCTCTCGGCAAAGCCTCAAGATCGACGATCCTTTTGGGGACGACCGATGCCCATGGAACTGGAGGTCTTTTCGTTCCACATCCCACCATCATCAATAGAACGCACATTAGTAACACTATCTCTTTCATGTTGTCTCTCGTTGATTATCTGTATTGCATCCCAATAGGGCTGAGGTTAAGGCTAAGGTTGAGGATTTCTAACCCTAAACCTGCACCTTGACCTTGAACATCTATTTTCGTGGTCCAAAGATCGCCGTTCCTACTCGAACGTAGGTCGCCCCTTCTTCAATGGCGATCTCAAAATCATTTGACATTCCCATAGAAAGTTCCTTCATCGGGATACCTTCTCTCACCATCTTTTCGCGCAATTCCCGAAGTTCGACATAATAAGGCTGGCTCATCTCCGGCGAATCGAAATAGGGTGGCATGGTCATCAATCCTTCTAAGGAGAGGCGGCGGAGATTAAGGATCCCTTTGGCGAAATTCATTACCCTGTCCTCATCCGCCCCAAATTTCGTCGTTTCCCGAGAAAGATTCACCTCGATCATGACCTTGACAAAACGATCTGCCTGCTCAGCCCTTCGGTTCAGTTCTTCAGACAGGAGGAGGCTGTCCAAAGAGTGTATCATATCGAAGAGTCGGACCGCATATTTCGCCTTATTCGATTGAAGATGTCCGATGAAATGCCAGGCCACAGACCGACCAATCTCCTCAATCTTCTTCTGTGCCTCTTGGACATAGTTTTCGCCCAGGATAGAGACTCCTGCTTCGATGGCGTCTCTGATCCGTGCGGATTCAACAGTCTTTGAGACTGCGACTAATTTGATCTCCCTTGGATCTCTTCCCACCCTCCGAGCAGCCTTCTCTATCCTCTCCATCACCCTTAGGAGATTTTCTCTAATCTCTGACATCTGTCAATCTGCAAACCGAAACCCGCAATCCGAAATCGTAATGGCTCCCAGACGAAATAACATCTGGACCAGCTCACACAAAGGTAGGCCGACCACATTGGTGTACGATCCCCGGATCGTTTCAATCATAAAAGATCCGATCCCCTGGATGGCATAGCCTCCAGCCTTGTCGAACGGTTCGCCCGTCTGCACATACCATTCTATTTCAGCCGGGGTCAGGGGCTTCACCTTCACCGCTGTTTGAACTGCCTGCCGATCGCTTCTCCTTTTTTCGAAATGGCACGCGGAGAACCCTGTCAAAACCCAATGCTCTTTGCCACTTAGGCCATGTAGCATTTCTCTCGCGTCAGCTCGGTCCCTCGGTTTACCCAAGATGGAGCTATCCATACAAACGATGGTATCTGCAGCAACCACCCAACAATTGGGATATTGATTTCCAACGTCCGTTGCTTTAGCTTCAGCCAATCGAAGGACATGTTCCTGGGGAGATTCTCTTCGAATCGAATTCTCCTCAACCCCGCTCGGAATCACGTCGAAATTGAGCCCTATCTGTCTTAACAACTCATGTCGGCGAGGTGATCTTGAGGCGAGAATGAGTCGATCTACCATTTTTTAATAACTAAAGGAAATCCAAGGGTTTGTCAAGAAGATTGAAGCTCGGAAAGAAGAGATCGGCACGCCAACTCTAATGATATGGGAGCAGTCTCGCCTGGCGCAAAATGTGAAAGAGTTGACTGCATGGATCAAATCTGGTAGGTTTTAAGAAGAGAGTAATAATGAAGGAAAAGATCAAAACGGAAGAAGACCTTCGAAAGACCATCGAAGACCTCAAGACAAAGGGAAGAAGGATCGTCTTCACGAATGGCTGCTTCGACCTCCTTCACGTCGGGCATATCCGCTATTTGGAAGAAGCCAAAGGCCTGGGAGACATCCTCGTTGTGGGCGTGAACAGCGATCAGTCCGTCCGTAGCATAAAAGGACCCAGCCGGCCCATTCTTCCCGAGGAGGAAAGGGCGGAGGTTCTTTCAGGCCTCGGGTGCGTTGATTACATCACGATTTTCGATGAAGCAGACCCACTCGAGTTGATCTCTTCCCTCCAGCCCCATATCCTTGTCAAAGGAGGCGATTGGACCAAAGAAACCACCGTGGGAAAGGAAGTGGTGGAGGAATTGGGCGGAAGAGTGGTCATCCTCCCCTTTGTTCAGGGGGCTTCCACTTCGAACCTTATCGAGACCGTCTTGAAACGTTATGAAAAAAGAACCTGAAAAAGACCTATTCTCCCTTCCAGAGATGCTTCCCCTCCTCCCCGTAAGGGATATTGTCATTTTTCCCTATATGGTCCTTCCTCTATTTATCAGCCGGGAGAAATCGATCAAGGCCTTGGAAGAGGCTCTTTCCAATGACCGACTCATCTTCCTGGTCGGCCAGAAGAACCTCAGTGAAGAGGACCCATCGATGAAAGATTTTTATCGGGTGGGTACTGTGGCCCTTGTCATGAAGATGCTCAAACTTCCTGACGGAAAGGTCAAGATCCTTGTTCAAGGACTTTCCAAGGCCTCCGTCAAGGAGACGCTTCAGACAGCTCCTTACTTCCTCGTGAAAGTGGAAAATATCAAAGATCCTTTCGTGACCGAGATCACCCTTGAAACAGAAGCCCTGATGAGGAATGTAAGGGAACAGTTGGAGAGGATCGTTTCTTACGGCAAGTTTCTCTCCCCCGATCTGATGTTCGTCATCGAAAGCGTCGACGATCCAGGAAGGTTAGCCGATTTGGTGGCTTCTAACCTGGACCTCACTATAGAGAAAGCCCAAGAGATCCTGGAAGTCTTCGACCCCATCGAAAGGCTGAAGGTAGTGAGCGAAGTCCTGGGGAAGGAAGTTCAGGTTCTCACCATGCAGGCCAAGATTCAGTCCCAGGCGAGAGAGGAGATCACTAAGACCCAGAGGGAGTACTATCTTCGCGAACAGATGAGGGCCATTCGAAGCGAGCTGGGCGAAGGGGACGAACGTGCAGAGGAGTTCAAGGGACTTCGGCAGAAGGTCAAAAAGGCCAGGATGCCCAAAGAGGTTCAAAAGGAGGCCCTTCGAGAATTGGATCGATTGGAACAGATGCATCCCGATGCCGCAGAGGCTTCCATGGTTCGCACTTACCTCGATTGGCTCGTGGAGATGCCCTGGTCGAAATCGACCGTGGATAACCTCGATCTCCGGAAGGCTAAGAGGGTTTTGGAAGAGGATCATTATGATTTGGAAAAGGTGAAGGAACGTATCTTAGAATACCTGGCTGTCCGCAAACTGAAGAAGAAGATGAAGGGGCCTATCCTTTGCTTCATTGGACCTCCCGGGGTTGGAAAAACCTCTTTGGGAAGATCGATCGCTCGGGCCTTGGGGAGGAAATTTGTAAGGATTTCTTTGGGTGGGATACGTGATGAAGCCGAGATTCGAGGACACCGTCGGACCTATGTCGGCGCCCTTCCCGGGCGGATTATCCAATCGATCAAACAGGCTGGTAGTAACAACCCGGTTTTCATGATGGACGAAGTGGATAAGATTGGTGTCGACTTTCGGGGAGATCCAGCCTCTGCGCTCTTAGAGGTTCTGGATCCAGAGCAAAATAACGCCTTCAGCGACCACTATCTCAACGTTCCCTTCGACCTTTCCCAGGTGATGTTTATCACCACTGGGAATCTAACGGATCCCATTCCCTCAGCCCTTAGAGATCGCATGGAGGTGATCAACCTTCCCGGATACACCGACGTCGAGAAACTGAAGATCGCTCAAGCCTTTCTTCTTCCGCGGCAGATGGAAGAAAATGGGGTCAGTCCAAAGTTGCTGCAAATCTCTGATAAGGCCATCCTCCAAATCATATCAGAATACACTCAGGAAGCTGGTCTTCGGAACCTTGAACGGGAATTGGCTTCCGTCTGTAGGAAGGTAGCCAGGAAGATTGCAGAAGGAGAGAAGAGAAGGATAAGAATTCATACCAGGAACCTTCACCACTTCTTGGGACCTCCCACCTTCTTGCCCGATGAAGAACAGGAGCAAAACGAAGTCGGTGTGGCCACGGGCCTGGCGTGGACTGAGGCCGGTGGTGAGATTCTCCACGTGGAGGCTTTGACCACGCCTGGAAAGGGCTCACTCATCCTCACCGGTCATCTTGGAGAAGTGATGAAGGAGTCGGCACAGGCTGCTCTCACCTATGCACGATCTAAGAGGAATGCTTATCGGATCAAACCGAACGTTTACAATCATAGGGAGATACATATTCACGTCCCGGCGGGCGCCATCCCGAAAGATGGACCCTCAGCTGGTATCACAATGGCTGTTGCTCTCGTCTCTGCCCTTACCGGGATTCCGGTGAAAAAAGATGTAGCAATGACCGGCGAGATCACGCTAAGAGGACAGGTGCTTCCAGTGGGTGGCCTGAAGGAGAAAGCTCTTGCCGCCCTTCGGGCCCACATCAAAAACGTCGTCATCCCGTATCAGAACAAAAAGGACCTCGTCGACCTTCCGCGCTACATTCGGAAGAAGGTCAACTTTCTTCCGGTCAAGCATATGGATGAGGTCGTGCGAATCGCACTCGCCAACCAAAGCGCAAAGCGCAAAGGACAAAGCGTATAGCGCAAAACCGATTTACTCTATGTTCTATGCCCCATGCTGAGTAATGAATGAATCTGCAAGATATCGGTGAGTTCGGGTTGATCAATCGAATCAGGAAGTGGATGGCTTCTTCGGATTCTGCTGTAATTCAAGGTATCGGGGATGACGTCGCGGTCATTGAGATGGCTGGTAGGACTCTGCTCGTCACAACCGATATACTCATCGAAGGGATCCATTTCGATCGTTCGTGGATCGATCCCTACCGGTTGGGAAAGAAGTCCTTGATCGTCAATCTCAGCGATATCGCTGCAATGGGGGGAATCCCAAAATACTTCCTTATCTCCCTTGGCCTTCCCAAGAATCTTCCCCTCACTTTTGTCTCTTCTTTCTACCTTGGCTTAAGAGAAGGAGCAAGGAAGTTTCGTGTGGATCTGATTGGGGGGGATACGTCTGTCTCCCAGAAAATTGTCATCAACATCTGCCTCTTGGGAGAAGGGAGGAAGAGAAATCTCCTCTTCAGGAGAGGTGCGATGGTGGGGGACGACCTTTTTGTCTCCGGGACATTGGGCGATGCAGCTTTAGGGCTGAAGATAGTTCAAACACAAGGCTTGATGGAAGGTCCAAAAGGTCTGATCGAAAGACAGCTCTCCCCCTGTCCGAGAGTCCAATTGGGACAAGCCATTGCTGAGCGTCATCTTGCCACTGCCATGATCGATGTCAGCGATGGTCTCTTGATCGATACCACCCATCTCTTAGAAGAGAGCGGAGTCGGGGCGCGAATCTGGGAGGAGCGGATCCCCCTTTCGAGACTCTACCGTAAATGGATTCGCTCCTATTCGAAGGACCGTTATCAGATAGCCCTTCGTGGGGGGGAGGACTATGAACTCCTTTTCACTGCACCACCTGAAACGAGGAGGAGGATTCCATCCCTCGCCCATTCGTTAGGCACCTCGATTACTTGTATCGGAGAGATCCTACCCCAAAAACAGGGGCTACGGATCATCAGGAAAGATGGAGAAGAATATTCTCCTACCCGCTTGGGGTATGAACATTTTAAACAAAAAATATCAACCTCAAATCTCAGAACTAAGATTTTAAATCTTTGAGTTCTGGTATTTGAGCTTCATGCGACATTTGGATGTTGCAATTTGACATGGTTCTAGGAAGAAAGGATTTTCATGAAGACTTACATCAATGAGGTTAAAGAGAATGAGAATGTAGATTCGTTCTTTTTGGTTAAAGAGAAATCTTCTGGGATCACCAGGACCGGAAATGCCTACTTGAAATTGAAGCTGGGAGACCGAACGGGGGAGATGGAAGGCAGGATTTGGACATCGGTTGAAACCTTTGTCAATTCCTTTGAAAGAGACGACTTCGTTCACATCCAGGGGAGAGGGTCGTCCTATCAGGAACATCTCCAACTTAACATCTCCCATATCGCAAGAGTGGGAGAAGAGGCGATTCTTCTCTCCGATTTCTTCCCCATGTCGAAAAGAGATATCGAAGGGATGTTTCAAGCCCTCGTGGAGATGAGTCAGCAGGTAAAAAACCGACACCTCAGTCAGCTTCTTCGCCTGTTCTGGGAAGACGAAATATTTGTTAAAGGATTTAAAATGGTCCCCGCTTCGAAGTGGGTCCACCATGCTTACTTGGGAGGCCTCTTAGAACATACCCTTTCCCTCGGCCAACTTGTGCTGGAAAACGTCAGCCATTATGAAGGGCTGAACTGCGATCTCCTGCTCACAGCTTCGATCCTTCACGACTTGGGCAAAGTTGATGAACTCTCTTATAGCCGATCCTTTGACTATTCTGATGAGGGGCGACTTCTCGGTCATATCATTCTTGGGATCGAGAGGGTTGAAGGGAAGATTCGACAACTCCCTGATTTTCCAAAAGATCTTTCCACCGTGCTAAAACACCTTCTCCTTAGTCATCATGGCCAATATATTTGGGGTTCGCCGAAAAGGCCAATGACCTTGGAGGCGGTGATGCTCCATTTTCTCGATGATATGGATGCAAAGATCAATGGAATCCAACAGTTTCTGAAAACGCAGGTTTCAGACGGGTCGAATTGGAGTACGTATCACCGGGCCTTTGACCAGTTCTTTTACGCCCCTGCGGCCGGTGACAATTTGGAAGTGCCTGAAACATTTGAAAAAAATGGTTCTGAAAAGAATAGTTCAGATGATTTTTCATCTTGACCCTTCACTGGAGCCAAGACTTCGCCCGAACTCAGGCCAAGGGCCTGGGTGAATGCCAGGACCGAAGGCAAACTTCGGCATTCGGTCGGGGAGTTGAAGGGTTGACAAACAGTGCCTCTATTATTATCTTATTGAAGGTAAAAAGGATTGGTTACAAGGAGATGCCTTGATGGGACTGGTTCTTTCGGAACGGATGAGATCGATCCTCCAAGCGATCATTGAGAATTATATTCTCTCCGCTGAGCCGGTGGGCTCGAGGACCATATCAAAAGGATCGAATCTCAATCTCAGCCCGGCCACGATCCGAAATATCATGTCGGATCTGGAAGAAATGGGATTGCTCTTTCAACCCTACACTTCGGCAGGGAGGGTTCCAACGGAAAGAGGGCTTCGATTTTATGTCGATTGTATCCTTAATATTCACGAGCTGAGCGATAAAGAACAGAGGGAAATTCGATCTAAGTACCTAGGTTCTCAAGCCGAGGCATTGGATCTCTTCCGGGAGACTTCTCGAATTCTCTCTTCTTCGTCTCACTACCTGGGAGTCGTATGGGCGCCTCGTATGAGCTTGGTTGTGCTTCAACACATGGAGTTTGTAAGGTTGAAGAGGCATGTGGTATTAGCCATCTTGGTGACCACAACGGGTCTGGTTCATAACCGGATCATTGAGGTGGAGGAAGATTTTTCTCAATCGGAATTGGATCGTTTGTCTGATTACATGAATGACCTTCTAGCCGGCCTCACCCTTCAACAGGTGAGGGAGCGACTTCTGGAACAGATGCGAGCGGAGAAGAGCATCTATGATCGTCTGCTTGACCAGGCGCTCAAGCTGGGAGAAAAGGCCTTTTTCTCCATAGACGACACGGATGTCTTCATCGAAGGAAGAACCAATATTATCGGGGAGCCTGAGTTTGGGAATCTTTCGAGAATGACCGAACTCTTTCGGGCCTTTGAGGAAAAGGCCACGATGGTGAAGCTCCTAGACAAATGTATGGACCTCAAGGGAGTCCAGATTGCGATAGGTTCGGAGAGTCAGGTCCAGGAAATAGAGGCATGTAGCTTGGTCACTTCCACTTATTGCTATAAGGGAGAAGTTCTGGGTGCCTTGGGAGTCATTGGGCCTAGGAGAATGAATTATTCGAGGGTCATTCCTCTGGTAGATTATACAGCGAGACTTCTCACTGAGATTTTGGAAGCACCCTAGCGTGTGTGAACAGGTCTTTCTTTCAAATGTTTTTTCTTTAACACCGATGGGTCGGGGTTACTTTCCCAATAGGTATGAATGATTGGATTGAGTCAATAGACAGGGGCAGTAAGGATGGAGAGAAAAGAGAAAAAGAAGAGTCAACATCAAACTGGATTTAAGGAGACAGAAGGGGAGAATGTGATCGAGAACATCGGTGAAGGGCTTCACTTGCACTTAGAGGAAGAGAGCAAGGAGAGGGAAAAAGAGATTGAGGAATTGAAGAAAAAGGTGGAGGAGAAGGAGAAAGAAGTCAAGGAACATCACGATCGTCTTTTAAGAGTGGCTGCCGATTTGGAAAATTACAAGAAGAGGATGGCCAGGGAAAAAGAGGAATGGGTCAAATTTACAAATGAGGATTTGATCAAGTCGATTCTTCCTTTTGTCGATAATCTGGAGAGAGCGGTCAACCATTCGGAAAAGACAGAAGATATCCAGAGCTTAGTTGAAGGATTGAAGCTGACGGTTCGGCAACTTCTAAATATCCTAAACAAATTCGGGGTTTCCCCTATTGAGGCTCTTGGGAAGCCCTTTGACCCGACCATGCATGAGGCCATGTTGGTCGTTGAAACGGATCAACACGAGGCCAATCGTGTCGTGGAAGAATTTCAGAAGGGTTATTTATTGAACGATCGCCTCCTGAGGCCGGCAATGGTTTCAGTATCGAAGCCTTTGGAAGGGGAGGCTCAAAAGAGGGAATAATACTTATCATCATAAGGAGGAGAAATTACCATGGCTAAGACAATTGGAATTGATTTGGGAACCACAAACTCGGTGGTAGCGATCATGGAAGGAGGAGATCCGGTCGTCATTGCCAACGTAGAAGGAAGCCGAACAACTCCCTCCGTCGTTGCCTTTACGGATAAAGGTGAAAGGGTGGTTGGACAGATTGCCAAACGCCAAGCGATCACCAACTCCGAAAATACCATCTTCTCGATCAAGCGATTGATGGGGAGAAAATATAGAGATCCCGAGGTTCAGAAAGATACAAAAATCCTACCCTACAAAATCGCCGAGAATCAGAACGGAGACGCATGGGTCAAGGTGCGGGATAAGGAGTATAGTCCTCCTGAGATCTCTGCTTTCGTACTCCAGAAGATGAAGGAGACTGCCGAGGCTTACCTCGGAGAAAAGGTGACGGATGCGGTGATCACTGTCCCTGCCTATTTTAACGATAGCCAGCGTCAAGCCACTAAGGATGCAGGGAGAATTGCGGGTCTTAATGTCATTCGGATCATCAATGAGCCTACGGCAGCGTCTCTCGCGTATGGCCTGGAGAAGAAGAAGGATGAGAAGATTGCTGTCTTCGATCTTGGAGGAGGGACCTTCGATATCTCTATTCTTGAGCTGGGTGAAGGAGTCTTCGAGGTCAAATCGACCAATGGGAACACCCATCTGGGTGGGGATGACTTCGACCAGCGGGTCATCGACTATTTAGCCGATGAGTTCAGGAAAGATCAAGGGATTGATCTGAGGAAGGATCGGATGGCCCTTCAGAGATTGAAGGAAGCAGCAGAGAAGGCGAAGATTGAACTCTCCAACATGATGGAGACAGATCTCAATCTCCCCTTTATCACAGCCGATGCGTCAGGGCCGAAACACTTGAACATGAAGTTGACTCGGGCCAAATTGGAGAAGATGACAGAGGAGCTCATTGAGATGACGGAAGGACCCTGTCGTCAAGCCCTGGCCGATGCCGGAATGTCACCAAGAGAGATTGATGAAGTGATCCTTGTAGGTGGGATGACTCGGATGCCTCGGGTCCAGGAGAAGGTAAGAGAGATCTTCGGGAAGGAGCCGAACAAGAGTGTCAATCCGGATGAGGCTGTCGGCATCGGAGCTGCCATCCAAGCTGGGGTTCTGAAGGGCGAGGTGAAGGATGTTCTTCTGCTTGACGTCACGCCACTTTCTCTCGGGATCGAAACGCTCGGTGCGGTCTTCACAAAGCTGATTGAGAGAAACACGACCATTCCGACTAAAAAGAGCCAGATCTTTTCGACGGCGTCGGACAGCCAGCCTGCTGTGACGATCCATGTTCTTCAAGGAGAAAGGGAGATGGCGGCCGATAACAAAACTCTGGGCCAATTTGAACTCGTGGGGATTCCGCCTGCTCCTCGAGGGATTCCTCAGATTGAGGTCACCTTTGATATCGACGCGAATGGCATCGTCCATGTGTCGGCGAAAGACCTCGGAACAGGAAAGGAGCAATCTATACGGATCACTGCTTCCAGTGGTCTTGCCGAGGAAGAGATCAAGAAAATGGTCAAGGATGGTGAGGCCCACGCTGGTGAAGATAAAAAGAGGCGAGAGCTGGCCGAGGCGAGAAACCAACTCGACAGCCTTATTTACACAACGGAAAAGTCCCTAAAGGAATTCGGCGACAAGATCGAAGCTGGAGAGAAACAGAACATCGAGGAAGCAATCACAAAGGCAAAAAAAGCGATGGAATCAAACGACACCAATTCCATCAAGTCTGCGCAGGAAGAGCTCACTCGCTCCTCTCATAAACTGGCGGAGGCAATGTATTCCAAGGCTTCTCAAGGTGCCAAGGGAACTGGTCCTGAGCCTGGAGCGCAGGCGGGTCCGGGACAAAAGACGCAAGAAGATGTGGTTGATGCAGATTTCGAAGACGTGAAGGACAGAAAATAATCCATCTTCGTAGCTCTCTTTTAACAAGGGCGAGGGTTTTCACCTCGCCTTTTTTGTTGTCCCTCTCGGGTAAACCCCTTCTCCACTTGTGGGGGAAGGGCGGGATGGGTGGATCTGAGGAGGCGCATAAGTTGCGTTCTTCGTTGGAGGGAAGAGAAGGGAGAACGCGGGACATTTGATTTTATATTTCTGTGATGTTAGGATCGGAAACGCTCAAGAGTTCGAGGGAGAATCGGATGTGGGAGTTTTTTGAAAAACTAAAAAAGGGTCTTTCAAAAACCCATCAAGGTTTGGTGGAACAGATGGATCGACTCGTTTTAGGGAAGAAGACGATCGATCAAGACCTTCTGGATGAGCTCGAAGGTCTTCTCTTTGCTGCCGATCTGGGAGTTAAGGCATCGAGTCAGCTCATTGAAAGCGTTCATCAAGGGTTAAAGAGAGGCGAACTGAAAGAACCGGAAAAGATAAAGGACTTCATTAAACAAGAGATCTTACGGATTCTGAAATTAGGCGAAAAACCCCTTGAGATCGACTTCTCTCAGATCAAACCCTATGTCTTCATCGTGGTGGGGGTCAATGGGGTCGGTAAGACGACCACAATCGCCAAGATCGCCCATCAATATTCGTCACAAGGGAAGAAGGTCCTGATTGGTGCGGCTGACACTTTTCGGGCTGCTGCAGTTGAACAACTTCAGGTCTGGGCGAATCGAGTAGGGGCCGACCTGATCAAGCAATCGAAGGGAACGGACCCGTCTGCCGTGGCCTTCGACTCCATTCATGCTGCCAAGGCGAGAAATTCTGATCTCGTTTTCATCGATACAGCAGGACGGCTCCATACCAAAGTCAATCTGATGGAAGAGGTGAAGAAAGTGAAGCGGATCATCGGTAGAGAATGCCCGGGAGCCCCCCACGAGGTCCTCCTTGTCCTTGACGCTACAACAGGCCAGAATGCCATCTCTCAGGCCAAGCTCTTCAACGAGGCCATTGGTGTGACTGGCATTGTTCTTACGAAGCTGGATGGAACGGCCAAGGGGGGGATCATTGTGGGAATCACACAGGAGCTAAACATCCCGATACGATTCATTGGTGTAGGGGAAGGGATCGATGATCTGAGAGAATTCAACGCCTCTGAATTTGTCCAGGCCTTATTCTAGACAATTCTTTCCACCGAGTGTAGAGTTGTCTAAACTATGTCTCTCTCGACCCACGTTAGTTTTTTTTGATTTAGTTAACACTTCGGCGCTTTGAAACGCTGTTCAATCCCCCTTCTGCCCCCTTTTCAAAGGGGAAAACTCTAGTCTCCTCCTTTTATCAAAGAGAGGGCGGGAGGGATTTTAAGATGGCTAGACAGTAACCGAGATCATCCTTGTTGATCATGCTCTAAAGTGCATTTTTCAGCCCCAAAATATCTTCTTGAGATCATAATTTGGACATAAGTGAACAAATATGAACAATTATGCAAAAATGTGGCAAAATAGATCAAATTCTAGACTTGAAGCACCAATCCCGCTAGGGCGATACGAAACAAGTTTCGCTCAGGCGCGCCTGGGAATGAGAAAAATGATACAATTTGATGCCTTGATAGAAAATAAAATCGCCTAATTTAGGTTGGCGTCGCTAATCGTATACTGGATTCCGAGAGCCTGCGAGTGTTTTGTAAGTCTATAGTGAGCGGTTTAGTAAAGTAGTCATTGCGAGGAGTCCCGCCTTTTTTGTCTTTCTATCCTGCTAACCGGTCATTCCATCTCAAAGTCTTGCCTGTTTTAGTACCAAGATTTGTCAACGCACGATGGATTTCTTAAAAAGTTGATTTCTGAAGAATCTTGAAAATTAGAATTTGAAACGTCTTAATTTTATTGATGTTTTTTGTTTCCCAGCAAATTTTTTCTGAAGAAAAATCAGGTTTGGCATAAACGTTGCTATTAACAAGGTCAAACGCTAGGCGAGAAGTAGAACTTAAGAAAGGAGGTGGGCTGCTAGATCTGGTTTGTTGTAAATTCTGCTTTCTTGCGGGCTAAATAACAAGAATTGAATTTCCCTCATCTCCCAAATCTGAGGGAAGTCAAAAAGAGAAAAGGAGGAAGGAAAAATGAAGAAACTGACTTTAGTAGGAATCGTTGTTTTAGGCTTGTTCTTGATGACTGGAAACGTCTTTGCTGCGTCTGCAACCCAACCTTTGACCATAAATGCCACTGTGGCTAATACGGCCAAATTATCGCTGGGTGTGGCTACTATTGCATTCCCTGATGCAGATCCTGATACGGTTCCGTCTATTGCGGCCACTCAGAATCCGGTGAATGTTACTGCAAAGGCAAAGACAACAACCAATGGTGCCGTAACGCTGACAGTCGTAACTGGTGGGGATTTAACTTCGGGTTCCGATACGATACTTATTGGCAATGTGACTTGGACCGTAACAGGAGCAGGGTTTGTCGCAGGGACGATGAATAAGACGACAGCCCAATCCGCCGGCAGTTGGACAGGTTCAGGAAGTCGGGCTGGCACATTTAGTTATGATCTGGCAAATAGTTGGGCGTATGCTACCGGATCTTATACTGCAACAGCCACCTATACATTGACCGCTCCATAAGGGTCTTAAACTCGGGAAAGGATAGATCGTCCTTGTGGGTTCATGGACGGTCTACCCTTTCTACCGGTCACTTCGGTTGACTAAGAAAAGGGAGAGAGAAAAATGAAAAAGTTCGGTTTGGTTCTTGGAATTTTAGGATTGCTGCTAACCTCAGTACCCGTTTTTGCCGTTAACACAACTCAACCCCTCACCGTAAACATGGCGATCAGTGCGAGAGCCAAATTGACGTTGGGCGTTAATGCTATTAATTTCGCTGATGCGGATCCTGATTCGAGCCCGTCTATCTCCGCCACAGAGAATCCAGTTTCTGTTACAGCAAAAGTGAGGACCGGGGCTGCATCTACTGCAACATTGACTCATCTTGCGGGTGGGGATTTGACATCCGGGGGCAATACAATCGCGATTACCAACGCAACTTGGACCGTAACAGGGGCAGGATTTGTCGCCGGGACGATGAATAAGACGACAGCTCAATCAGCAGGCACTTGGACCGGCTCAGGAAATTATAGTGGAACTTTCAGCTATTCTATCGTGAATAGTTGGTCTTACGCCACTGGAAATTATACGGCATCAACGACATATACATTGACTGCGCCATAGGAGCTTTGAGATGGTACTATATAAATAAAAAGAATAGGCCATCTTAGAAAGACGGGACCTATTCTATTTATTTGTAATTTCTGAAAGTCTGTAATATATTTTCATTGCAAATGGAAATGACTCCATGAAAAAGAAAATTCTCCTGCTGGCCTTATTTTTCATCCTCTGCCCACTCCTGACAGCAAGGTATGTGTATGCTGCCAGAATTACTTCATTTACCGTTACTCCAACAGCCACCAGTTTTGCAGATCAGGACCCGGATCTAGGAGAAGTAACTTCTTCTCCCAGTTTGGCTGTCAATTTTGCTATCACGGGACTCAACGCGAATCAAAGTTGGACCCTTGATATCCTTGCAAATACAAACCTGGGTACCATCCCGGCCGGGAATATCCGCTGGACGGTTACAGGAAGCGGAACCCCAGCTCCGACTTTTCA
>JBEKDJ010000020.1:0-26360 GCA_050014415.1 Thermodesulfobacteriota bacterium
GACGAGCGATGCTTAGGCTGTGGGGTATGCGCCCATCTTTGTCCCCAAGAGGCAATTACTATGGTGAGGGTACGGGATTTTATTCCGGAACCTAATTTAGCTTCTTTGTGGCAGAGAATGGAGAGAGAAAGCAGGCACTAAGAATTTTACCTTCATGCTGAGTCAACGGCTCATTGTGTTTTCTTATTGGAGATTAGTAGGCAATTGAAATACAGTAGCATTTATTATAGATAGGTGTTAGCAAGATGCATGAAGCTGCCCTTGCTCATTCAATTCTGAAGACTATCCTCGAGGTGGCCACAAAGAATAAGGCAAGAGAAGTTCTGCGCGTTGAAATGGAGATTGGTGAGATCTGTCTCGTCAACATGGAACAACTCGCCTTTCATATTGGATTATTTGCGCGAGAGACAATTGCCAAGGATATGGAGTTTTTAGTGAAAAAGGTGGAGACCAAGATAAGGTGTAAGGAGTGCTCATACTTCGGGGGAATCGAGTACAAAGAAATCGATCCTGAGTGGCATTATCGGGTGCCTATTTTTGGTTGTGTTCGGTGCAGGAGTAATATGACCGAAATCGTTCAGGGCAAGGACCTGATGATCAGGTCAATTGATGTGAGCTAAGGGAGGAAATAGATGACATAGTAAAAATAAGCGTTAAAGTGGAAATCATTAAAGGGACCAGAAGATCTCGGTCTATAAACAAGCTCTCTTGGACCGGACTGGGTAAAGGCACTTAACATCATGAGAGGAATCGGATCTGGCAATATACTTTAAACGGCAATAGAAAATTTGCTCGCTTACAAACTGTATCATGTGGTTCAGGTTGAGGGGTGGATTCGCTTTCGTATTAGGTGGTTTTTGAAGATGGCATCAAGAAGCTCGGAAGCTTCTTGGCGTAGGATCGATTTGTCAAGGAAAGGAGGTAAATAGAAATGGGAGAACGAAAGTCACCACCAGAAAGGAGGAAAAGTATGAGTAGGATCGATTGGAAATTAGTCTTATCGGTTTTAATTCTGGGTCTAATTATAGTTTGTTGGCCCTTGCTCGCGCCTCATTCAAGTGAGGCAGCGACGAAAGATCTGAAGATTGGCGCTCTTGCCAACCTCAAATCTTCCCAAGGCATCGAGATACAGCGCTGGCTCAACCTCTTCGCAAAGATGTACAACGAGAAGGGTGGCTGGCAGATCGGGAACGAGAAGTACCAGGTCAAAGCGACGGTCTACGATTGCGGGTATATGGATGTCTCGAAAACGCGCTCCGCTGTGGAAAAGGCAGTGCTCGAGGATGGCGTCAAGTTCATCGTTGCCACGTGGGGTGATATAGCCGACGCGAGCATAAGTGTAACCGAGCCGAACAAGGTGCTATGGATGGGTGTCTCCTTTAGGGATGAACAGGCGGACCCGAAACTCAAGTACGTGGTGAAGGGCCAGGGACTCTTCTTCGGCTATGGTATGGGCTACACCATCCAGCATGACACGAAGGCAAAAGGCGCGAAGACGGATCTCATCATCGACCCGGATGACCAGTTTGGCAAGATCGGGACCATGCAATGGACAGGCTCTGCGAAGGTCGCGGGACTCCAGGTGCTGGAACCGCTCTACTTCAATCGGAACACTACGGACTTTGCTCCTTTGGCGACCAAGATAAAGAACCTCAATCCTGACTTTCTCGAAACTCCCTTCGTTACGGGCGACGACATCACGAATCTCGTCTCCGCCCTTAAGGATGCGGGGTACAAAGGCAGGGTCTATCCGGGCAATATCGACCCATTGGTCCTGGAAAACATAGTAAAGAAGGTTGGCAAGGAGTACGTGGAAGGGTGGGAATGCGTCTATTACGATCCCAAGGGATTCGTGAAAGACCCGGAGATTGTCGCGCTCGTCGACGCTTACGTGAAGGAGTATAAGGAGTGGCGAAGCGAGGGATGTTTTTGGATCTCACCGTGGTTCCTTTTCAAAGACGCCATTGAGAACACAAAGAGCGTGGACGTGGACACCGTGGTCAAGTACCTCCAGAACTCCAAGAAAGGGGTCAAGACCTTCGGCGGCTACACTCAGCTCTTTGCCCGGCCGGATCTCAAGAACTACAAGACCGTCGATTCCGCCCCCGGGTGTTACGTTGCTGTCATAAAGGATGGGAAGCTTGTGCCTTTCAAGGCTGTTGCGGTCAAGGACCAGTATCTCGTCTCCATCAAGGCCATGGGCCTGGTCGATGTGTACGAGAAATACTGGGCAGAGTATGGAAAGCCCACGTTTCCTCCCCAGCCGAGCCTGTATGATTATTCTGATCTGAAAATGTAGAAGCAATAAAGCGGTAGAATTGCCCTGCCTGAGCCACGTGGGGCAATTCTGCCGATCCGTGAATTGTTCTTGGCTGAAAGAGACATCCGATGAGTTTAGAGCTGTTCGTACAACTGTTGGTCAACGGCCTGATGAGCGGTGGGATGTACGCGCTCGTGGCCTCCGGTTTTACCCTCATCCTCGGTGTTATCCAGGTGTTTAATTTCGCGCAAGGTGAGTTCTACATGCTCGGAGCGTTCATCACTTACGGGGTAGTGTCTGCGTTGGGCCTTCCCTATCCCGTGGCGATCGTGGCGGCCTTGCTCGGTGTTGCGATTCTTGGTGTTCTTTTCCATTTCGCTGTCATCCAGCGGACCATGCTTCACGGGTTTTTTCATACGATGCTGGTGACGGTGGCTTTCGGATCGCTCGTCAATCAGACATCCCTGCTTACCTTCGGTTTCAGAAATCAGGTCGTGCCGCCCGTTTTTTCGGGAACCGTCACGGTCGGCGGTCTGACGCTCAATCCGGGAAAACTGTTGGTGATTGCCGGGGCTTTGGTCGTCATGATGGCGCTTTACTACTTCATGAAGACAAAAATGGGTACTGCCATGCTTGCGGCAACTGAGAACAGAGAGGTGGCGGGCTTGCAGGGAATAAATGCAAAGAAGGTATTCTGGATCACCATGGGAGTCGGATCCGCTCTTTGTGGAGTCGCCGGGGCGCTCGTTGTTCCTGTGCTGTCGGCCTCCACTACGATGGGTGCCAACGTCTTCACGAGGTCAATGCTCGTCGTTCTTGTGGGTGGCACCGGCAGTATGGCTGGCGCCTTGCTCGCAGCATTCCTTGTCGGCATCTTGGAGAGTTTTGCATTCCAGTTTGTTGGCCAGTTCAGCTTACTCGCGATCTTTGTGTTTGTCGCGGTGCTCATGTTTTTCAGGCCAGGCGGCCTGCTGGGTAAGCCGTTGCCGATACCGGGGCAATGAAGCAGGAGAATGCGATGTCCAGAATAACGAAGATAGAAATGGGTATCCTACTGCTGCTGATTGTCGCCTTGCCATGGCTCATCAATCCTTATGTGCTCCAGATCCTCATCTTGACGATAACCTACTCGATGTTGGGGCTGGCCTTCGCTTTCACCTTGAGGGTCGGTCTGCCGCGATTCGATATCGCCGCCTGGTGGGGCGTCGGAGCTTATACTACCGCATTGTTGATGCAGAAAGCACATATGTCTTTCTGGCTGACTCTGCCCATAGGCGGCATAGTTGCAATGCTCCTCGGATGGCTCGTGTTCACGATTGCCATTCCACGGGGAATGATAGTGTTCCTTATGTTCGGCATGGTTGTGGCCATGGCGATGCAGCAGCTATTCGGTTCCATCGACTTCTTTGGCGGATGGGGAGGAACCGGCACCGTTCCGGAGCCGACCTTCGGATCATTCACCTTCATCCACAAGCCGGAGCTTTACTACCTAGGCCTTTTCTTTCTCTTCATCAATCTGCTTGCTTACTGGGCCCTCTACAACTCGAAGATCGGCAGAGCCTGGAACGCCATCGGATCGAGCCTCAAGCTCGCGAGCTCGGTAGGGGTTAACGTTGTCCGCTACCGGATGGCGAACGTGCTCATCGGGAACTTCTTTCTGGCCATAGCGGGCAGCTACTTCGTGGCGTTCTCACGCGTCGCGGTTCCCGATGCCTTTGGCTTCCAGAACTCGATTTTTGTCATGATGTATGCCGTCGTTGGCGGGTTGTTCCACAGCCTCCTGGGGCCGATTCTCGGCGCCCTGATAGTCACTTTCATCCCCGAGTATCTTCGGGTGGCCAGGGAGTATGAGCCAATAATAACGGCGATTGCCATGATATTGATCATTCTGTTCATCCCCACGGGTATTCTCGGCTTGTACGAGAACCGGGTGAAGCGATGGTTTGTTCGCAAGAAACCTCATGCCGGGACCGGTCAGGAAACGGGAGTGGATCCCGAGGTTTCAGCTTAACTCGATACGCGTCTTCGGACTGTGGAGGGTAGCCAAGGATGAGTACGTGACCAAGGCCTATTTGGGGTGTTAGTTGGAAATGGTTTTTCCCGGGGACCTTCCCGGCAACAAAAATCTGGAGGTGGCGCGATGAATAGAAAGCAATACCAGGAATACGTGGAGCACTTCAACAACAAAAGATACGATGCTGTCACGAGTTATTTCACACCGGATATTACGGTCGAGTACTTCACCAACATGTCGAACCCGGACGAGCCGCCCAGAACACTCTATGGACCAAAGGAGTTCATCGAGTCATACAAGACCCTCCATGAGCACGTGAGAGAGGTTTTGGAGATTGGCGACTTCCTGGTAATCAACGATCGGCTTTTCGTGGAACTTTACACCGAGTTTCATTGCTTCAAGGACTACCCAACGACCTCGGTGCAACCATTCAAGAAGGGAGAGGTAAAGGTCATGACGAATTGGGTGCTGTACAACTTGACGCCCGATGACAGGATGAGCCGGATACGGATTGCCCACTTCAGGATGCACGACCCGAAGACGGCAAAGTTCTGAAGGGTAAAGAGTAGTTGATCTTCATTAAGATCATGTCTCACGTGTTTGAAGGTTTAGATAGAATCATAAAATCTTAGAGAAGGAGGTTTCAAAATGGTTAAAAAAGAATATATACATCTGGTCAAACCATTACCTGTCCAAAAGGGACCCGCCGGGTTGTATGCTGAACCACTTGTATGGATGGAAGGCAGGGATTTAGAAGGATTCAATGCTCATTTTTCATATGGATTCATTAAGAAACCCGGTGTCTGTCACCCGGTCGAAGGAGCACTCATCCATCCTTACGATGAATGTCTGGTTTTTGCAGGATTTGCGGATGGCAACATACTCCGTTTAGGAGCGGAAGTATCGATCAGGCTTGGTGAAGAACAAGAAGAACACGTATTCAACAAACCCTCGGTAGTCCTTATTCCTAAAGGAACGCCACACGGTCCGGTAACAGTGAAGCGAGTCGATAAACCGATCGTGCACTACACCATTGGTCTTGTACCGGAGTACAAGGCAACATCGATTCCTAAAGGCTCACAACCGGCCAAATCAAAGGGATCAAAACATGGGCACTTAATCAAACCACTGATTACCAAACTTGAGCAAAAACGGACCATGACTGGGAGCGGAGGCTCTCCGGGATATGCGGATATCATGGATGGCAACGGCGTATTGCATCCTGCGGAACGTGGTATCGGTCCGGGAAATGGCGACCAGATTGTATGGCTCTTTGGTGACAACCTTGAAGGGATGGACGTTAACTTTACGTGGGGATTGTACAGCAAGTGCGGTAAGTGGCACCGGGGAGGCGAAGCACATACCCATCCTGAGGAGGAAATACTCGTTTTTGTAGGTCTTGATCCTAATGATATGAATTATTTGGGGGCCGAACTCGAGATGGGAATGGGAAAGGACTATGAAAGACATATTTTCAACAAACCCACAGTCGTCATCTGCCCCAAAGGGTTCCCCCATCTGCCGCTCATTACCAGGTGGGTTGATAAACCTTATGGCTTTTTCGTGATTTGCCTGAGTGGCGAACACGATTCTCCGTGGGTAGAAGCATAATCGTCTTTATATCAAGAGAAGGAGGTATTAAAATGGCCAAGAAAGAGTACGCGCATCTGGTAAAAACGTTACGTGTCAAGGAGCCACCCGCCGGGCTGTATAGCGAGCCACGCTTCTGGATGGAAGGTAAGGATTTGGAGGGATTCAATGCTCATTTTTCGTATGGATTCATCAAGAAACCCGGTCCGTTTCATCCCAAGGAGGGATCCCTCATCCATCCTTACGATGAATGTTTGATTTTTGCTGGCCTCGATAACACCGATATACGCTACTTAGGGGCAGAAATATCGATACAGCTTGGCGAAGAACGGGAAGAGCATTTATTCGACAAGCCTTCAGTAGTCCTGATCCCGAAAGGAACACCGCATGGTCCGGCTACGGTCAAGCGAGTCGACAGGCCGATCGTTCATTACACCATTGGTCTTGCACCGGAGTACAAGGGAACATCGATTCCTAAAGATGCAAAAGCGCCTAAAAGGACAGGATCAAAACATGGGCACCTCGTCAAACCACTGATTACCAAAGTTGAACCGAAGTCGGACGGTAGTGGAATGGGGTATGAGCGTGGCGTTGACAGGGATGGTGTCATGCACCCTACTGCTCCCAACCCTTTGATCAATCTCCAACAGGTAGGGCAAATAGGGCCGGGGAATGCTGATCAGCTGGTATGGCTGTTCGGACCGAACCTTGAGGGTATGGAGGTCAACTTTACCTGGGGATTTTACACCAAGTGCGGTAAATGGCACCGGGGAGGCGAAGCGCATACCCATCCCGAGGAGGAAATACTTGTATTTATAGGTCTTGACCCGAATGACATAAACTACCTAGGGGCGGAACTCGAGGTGGGTATGGGTAAAGATTATGAAAGGCATATCTTCAACAAACCCACGGTCGCCATTTGCCCCAAAGGGTTTCCGCATCTTCCACTCATTACTAGGTGGGTTGATAAACCTTATGCGTTTTTCGTGGCCTGTCTGAGTGGCGAGCACGATTCTCCATGGGTTGAAGCATAATTTTATTTCAGCAGGAGGAGATGTTGATGTGCCTGATTAGGATGTGAATAGGTTTGTCCCCTCACCCTTGCCCTCTCCCCCAAATGAGGGAGAGGGCAAGCCCCTTCTATTTCAAAGATCAACAGTGTTACAAATCCTTTCAAGGAAACATGAATGAAGTATCGTAGGTTTGGCACCCTGGATTGGGAAGTATCGGTATTGGGTTTTGGTGTTATGCGGTTGCCGTCGATCGACGAGGACCCCGCAAAAACAAATGAAGCCGAATCCACCAAGATGATCCGTTATGCCATTGACCACGGTGTCAACTATCTGGACCTGGGATACCCTTACGACATGAGGCAGCATGAACGTCTGACCCGTCTGGTCAGCCAGGCACTTCAAGATGGCTATCGGAAGAAAATCAAGATTGCGACCATGTTGCCGTCCTTTTTCGTTGATTCCTCCCCGAATTTCGAGCGCCTTCTGGACGAACAACTCCGTTGGCTGCAAACGGACAGGATAGACTTTTGTCTTCTGGGGAGACTGAACCGGGAGAACTGGCCCCGGATGCAGGGACTGGGTGTGCTGCGCTGGGCGGAGAGAGCCATGACCGATGGCCGAATTGATAAACTGGGGTTCTCTTTCCACGACCATTTTCAAGTCCTCAGGAGCATATTGGATGCTTACGACAACTGGGCCCTCTGTCAATTTCAATACAGCTACATGGACGTAGACCATGACCCGGGTGTTAGTGGACTCAAATATGCTGCTGAGAAGGGGCTGGCGGTTGTCATTGCAGAACCACTTCGGTGGGGGCGGCTCACGAAAGAGCCACTGGAGTCCGTAGCCAGAGTGTGGGCAGGTTCCCGGCAAGAGCGCACTCTGGCCGAGTGGGGACTGCGCTGGGTCTGGGATCACCCTGAGGTTTCCGTCGTTGTCAGTGACATGAGCACCATGGAGCAGGTAGTCGAAAATGTAGCCCTTGCCGACAGCGCTGAACCAGATCGCCTTACCGTGCAGGAGCTGGTACTCGTCAGCCAGGTGAGGGAGGCTTACCACAAATTGAGACCCATCCCTTGCCCTTCTTGTCGTGCCTGTATGCCGTGTCCTGAAGGCATCGATGTGCCGCGCATCTTCGAACTCTACAACGATGCCGTTATGTACAACGACGTCAAGACAGCACGTTCTCTTTATTGCGGCGAACAACACTGTGCTGATAGCTGCACCGAATGCGGTGCTTGTGTGAATGCCTGTGCCAAGAGGATAGCTGTTCTGGACTGGCTCAAGCGAGCGCATCGGCTACTTGCCGGGCGTGGATAAGACCGCACGGTTTCTTGATTGCCTCAGGTGATTTCCCCATTAGCCCGTGGGCCGAGAGAAGAAGAGATCTTCAAGAGATAGCAGGAAGGAGAACCTCAGTTAGGCCTTGTCCCCTTCTCCACCGTGTGATATCTTGATGATAAACTGGTTCTAGCTTCACACTCACAAGAATAGTCTATCACTTGCCCGGGAGAATAAGATGGTATGCCTGACGAAAAATGAGTACGTTCAGATTGATCGGCTCAGATTAGGACCATTTGATACCAACAGCTACCTATTGACCTGTCCCCTGACCGGAGAGAGTGTCCTGGTGGACGCTCCCGCAGAAGTGTCCGAGATCTTGAACGCAGCGAAAGAGACTCATCCCCGGTACATATTAATAACTCATAACCATGGGGATCATATTGGCGCCCTGTCCGAGCTGAAGTCCCAGCTAAGAGTTCCTGTTGGCGCCCATCGTCTGGACACGAAAGGTCTACCCCTGCGACCGGATATTTTTCTTGATGACAATGATAAGGTGACCTTTGGGAAGATAAGCCTGAGAGTCCTTCACACGCCCGGTCACACCCCCGGCAGTTTGTGCTTTTTAGTAGGAAAACACCTCATTTCGGGAGATACTATCTTCCCTGGCGGTCCAGGTAAGACAAAGTCTCCGGCTGATCTGAAGCGGATCATTGAATCCATCACCAGCAAGATCTTTGTCTTGCCCGATGATCAAGAGATTTATCCTGGTCACGGCGACACCACCCTATTGGGGAAAGAAAAGGAGGAATTTGCCATCTTTTTCTCCCGCTCCCATGATCCTAACCTTTCCGGGGATGTGCTCTGGCTTTCATCCTAACCATTTGGTGGATAGACTACCATAATATCTCCACTCGATGGAAGGCCTCCGCCAGTGAGAAGTTTTCTCCTTCTGCAAAGGACCTATGTCTTTCCTCCAGTCGCTTTTCCAGTTCCTCAGGCGGGATATGTCCAACCTGACTCCTATGACACCGCAACGCGGCCAACTTCACATGAAAAGTCTCGGTGATATCAGAGCGGTGATTCACATCCTCCGTACCCCAGAGCAATACTTCCCTGACCTTATGAGGATAAAGCCCTTCATTCATCAAATCGGGGTAAGATAGATGATCCCTGGCATAGGGGAAGATGGCGTCCAAAGTAACCTGTCCAGCAATTCGATGATCCCGATGCCAGAGATAGCGCCGGTAAGGGTCTGCAGTGACTACGGTCTCGGGCTGAAATAACCTTATGAGCCTGACAATCTCCTTACGGAACTCACGTGTATCCTCCAATCCCTGATCGGGATGACGTAGAAATATAACCTCTCCCACACCCAGCAGGTTGGCTGCAGCAAGTTGCTCCTCCTCTCGAGTCTTGGCCAGTTCCTCAGGCTTTACACTCGCATCGCTGGTGCCTTTGTCGCCGTTGGTGCATACCACATAAATTACTTCCTTCCCCTCACCGACCCAGCGAACCACGGTTCCGGCAACTCCATATTCGGCATCGTCTGGATGAGGCGTGACTACCATCACTTGAGCTGACTTTCTTTTCATGAAGGAACTCCTCCGTGTGAAATTTCAAGAATTGTATAATATCAAAGCGATTGTTACAATTACTTAGGGTATTTCAGGCAAGAATGAGCAATCTTACCACCTTCATCCGAAATTATCATTCCGAGGATTTCGAGAAATTGGTCCGGCTGGCGACTGACGTCCAGGAGCTAGGACAAACCGGGTCTCTGCTCTCACCGTTAGACTTGATCGAGAGCGCGGGTCAATCTGATCATCGCTCCCAGAATAACCTGTTCATAGCCGAAAGGGCAGGAGAAATTGTTGGTTATGCGGACGCGAGGCCAGAGTTGAACATCGGGCGGGTGGTTCTCAGATGGTTGGTGCATCCTAAACATCGCAGAGCAGGGACGATAGCCGAGAAGCTTATTGAGCAGGTCATCTCTCGCACGAGAGAGCTGGGTATCATGAGAATTCATGCAAATATCCTGCAAAATAGCTCCGTGGCCAAAGAGCTCCTGGTCCGGATGAGCTTTACGCTCGTCCGCCGCTTTCTTGAACTCAGGTTGGACCTTTCCAAGAGGGATTTACAGGAAATTGGGAATAACCCTCCCCATTACCACCCTCTGCAATCCGGCGAGGGAGAGAGTCTGACTCAACTTCAGAACCGTTGCTTCGCGGGAAGTTGGGGATACAATGCCAATACACCCGAGGAGATAAATTACCGCATCAATCTTCCCAACTGCTCCCCGGAGGATATCATCCTGGCTTTCGATTCGGACAAGCCCATTGGCTATTGTTGGACGAGGATGAGCCTTGAGAAAAACAAGGCTCCGAGCAAAGGCACGGGGCGCATCTACATGCTGGGCGTGGATCCAGATTACCGAGGGAGAGGGCTAGGCAGGCAGCTTCTGCTCATTGGACTCTTCCATTTGAAGAGCAAAGGTCTCCGAGTTGTTGAGTTGACAGTGGATCAAGAAAATAAAGCTGCCTACGCTCTTTACAAGTCGGTGGGATTCAAGCTCTGGACAAGCAGTCTTTGGTGTGAAAAGAAGCTGGACTAAGCCCCATTTGGCTCACAGGTTGATGAATTTTGCGAAACCCGGAATTCTTGTACGTTTTTGCGTGGCTTAGCGGAAAAACCTCCCAGGACGCTTCGGTATTCTGCCAGGATCGCTTCAGTGATGTTTGACCAGCTGTACTTCGTTACGGATGCCCGGACTGAGCCAGCAGACTCTGTCTTCCCATCCGATGCTGAAAGCAGCAAGGCTATCTTGTCTGCCAGGCACCGGGGATCGTTATCGATCACGACATATCCTGTCTCGCCATTCCGAATAACACTCTCGGCACCGCCAACCTTCGTGGCTACGACCGGTGTTCCACAGGCAAGGGATTCCAAGACCACCAGCCCGAAACTTTCATAGTAAGACGGGACAACACATAAATCAGCAGCACTGTAAAAGAAGGGTAGCATCTCCTGTTTAACCAGGCCGAGAAAAGTGACTGACTCGTCGATCTTAAGGCTCCGTGACAGGTTCTTCAACTTCTGCATCTCTGCCCGGCTGTGTTCGTCGCCGCCGATCACAACAAGATTGATTCTTTTCTTGCTTTCCAGATATGCCATGGCCTTTAGCAGGTTCTCTATGCCCTTGAGCGGAACAATCCTGCCCACAAATAAGATGATGCGATTGCCATTTAACCCAAGCTGGCCTCGCGCGATTTCCCTCTTGATAGGTTGGAACAGGTCCAAATTCACGCCACAGGGAATAATGCTAATCGTTTCAGGAGCGGCATCGTAATAGGAGATGAGATCTTCTTTTCCTTTCTCCGTAGAAGCAATAATACGGTGGCAATCCTTGACCAGTTCGTTTTCGGCGTTGATACGGAGCTCGGACTCATCCTTGCCGATACCGATTGCGTTCTTTATCGCCCCCAGGGTATGAAACCCTATCATATGGGGGACGTCCCACCACTGCTGTAGCCGTTTTCCAGCCAAACCTGAAAGCCAGTAATGGCTATGGATCAGATCATAATGAAGCCCGTTCTGCTTCCTGAAATCTTCCAGGTCACAGGCGAAATCACCCAGATGATCATAGACGGCCAATTTCGGTATCTCTTCTTCTCCTGCCTTGAGATGGATCAGTCGCGCGTTCTCTCCTATTTCTATCACCTGACCGTGTGTCCGGTCATGAATGCGTGTATAGACATCGACTAAATGACCCCGCCTCCCGAGCTCACGAGCAACCTCTCGGATGTAGACACTCATCCCCCCTGTATTTTCTGCACCTACCTTGCCCAGGGGACAACTGTGAATGCTGAGCATCGCTATCTTCAATTGATTATTCCCTTGCGAATCCAACTCTCACCCTACGAATCCTGGCTCTGCAATTTTGGTCTCGCTTATTTCAAAGATATCTGGCAACCGTATAGACTAACTTCTTTGCCCCCCAAGCGATGTTTGTATTCCTCGTCCCCCTTTAGGAAGTCGAATCTGCCTCTCCCTCTTTCGATGCTGTCTTTGATAGACAAGACCTTGGAGACTAGCCCCAAGCTCAAGAGGCTGTATTGGGGATCATAACCATTATTGTAGAGGAACACCGTGTTATGGTAGTCAAAACAGATCACTGCGGCTACAGGTGTTGAATGAAGTTCCAGGATCCCAAGCCTCAGGAGTCCTGCTTGAGCCATAGACTTTATGAGCGAGGCGAAGAAAGATTCCATCCGGGGTGTCAGAAACCTCGCCTTATCCTGCCTGCTTTCCCGGAAAAGCCCGAGAAAGAGCGGAATGGACTCTGAGGCAGACTCGCTATCTTCGATCACGCGGTAATTTGCGTCCCCTGCCTCCCGGAATCTTCTTAATTTACGTCTTACTTCGTGCCGCTGCTTCTGGGTCAATGTTCCCAAATATCCCTCCCAGGTGGGAGGCAAATCCAACTCCAGAGAAATGTCTTCCACTTTGCAAGAGGCTTCGTATTTCCGATCTCGTGCAATTTCTATCAGGTGGGACAGCACGGTAGAATCGGGCCTCAAGGCCCTCAGATCCAGCCGGCTGATGCTCCTCTCCTTCAAATCATCGAGCAAGAGGTTGAAAAACTCAACTTCCTTTCCCGGAACAACAATAAAGTCCAAATAATCACAGACATCGGTGCTACCGATGAAAGAGGCCTCGGCTCCCCTTAATAAAAGTGGAGCAATGCCAATGACGGTTCCTCCTTGTCTGACAGCGCGTAAATATAACTCGGCTTCGAATCCGAATTCGTGCCACCAGACTTCAAGCCAAGGCGGCGATACGAAGATGCAGTCCCACATCGACGGGTACCGAGATTCAAGCCAGTGAGAAGTAAGGCTATCAAAAGTCTCCGGGGTAACAAGATCACCTGACTTCCACATGGGTTATATCCAACCAGGATGAAGAGGGTGTTCAAGCGCTGCCAAGAAACTGACAAGTATGATGCTCTCTATCTCTATTGTGCTCAAAAAGACAGTCTTTGATAGGGATAGGAAACACAAAAAAAGAGCATACGACTCCGGCCTGTAGCTTTGGTTGAAGAATGAATATTGCGCCCCTCTCTCCTTCTCTTCATGGACCATCCTCGATAATGAATCTTATCTGTTCATAGGTTTCCAGGGCGTTGGGGATATGTTTTCTCGTCCAATAGATTGCCTCCTCATTCGACAAACCGAGAACCCGCTTCGCAAGATAAGCCACAAACAGACCCGTCCTTCCTAACCCGGCATGGCAGTGAATCACAATATTCTGTCCGGCTTGTGCGCGCTCCACCGTTTTCTTGATGGCCTCTTCGAGATCTTCTTTTGAAGGCACATCGAAATCAGGAATGGGGAGATGAATCATCTGAAATCCTTCCTCTAGATAGAGAGATTTCAGATTCCGTCCCGTCCTTTCCATGCACTCTGCCTCTTCAGCAAGAAGAACAATCAGTGAGCCTTTTTCTTGCTTGAATTGGAGAAGGGAATCTCCTTGAGGATCATAGACCGAGAAAGGCATCGGACTCCGAAAGATACGCCCGGGCAAATGAAATGGCAATTCTGTTAGAGACATTCTGTCGCTTCCTGAATCCATCGTCAATGGTCAATACCTGATACTTGCTCTAGAAATGCAACCATCGAATTGGGGCTTTTCAAGGTATCTTCCGTCCGACCTAACTCTATCATCGTGGGGTTCTAAACAAATTATACCATCTCGGTGAAGAGTTCGCATGCAGCAGAACACAATTTAATGTGAACAGGTAATCCGGACTCTTGAACCGAAAGTTGCAAAAGGTGAGTTGCATGAACCCGGAAAAACCGGTCGGAAAGGCTTCGAGGCGAACTTTTTGAAATGTTGTACTGTGTGATGGGCCTCAAGAAAAATGATTGCAGGAAGAGAGAGTTGAAAAAGGGGGAGTACCTCTTGTACTTACAGAGTTTGGAGATGAACCTACATTCAGAATAGATTTGAAGAGAGGGTAACGCAGAGCTTAGCGTCGTCGCGTTTCAGGAGCCGTGTGCCCTTCGTCAAATATCCTTCGCACTTCAAAGCGTCCCCCTGGAGTCCCTGGAGCGAATCATGAGAAGGCTTGCAACAGTTCTCCGAGACTCGATACTTCAAGGTCCGGAACAATATTATTGCTCTGTGCCTTCCGGGTCCGGTTGATCCAAACAGCCTTCATACCAACTGCCTGTGCTCCTCCAACATCAGATTTCAGACTATTACCTACCATCACTGTTTCTTCTGCAGCAACTCCAAGGCGGGACAACATGATCCTAAAAATACGAGCATCCGGTTTGCCGAAGCCGACCTCTCCGGAAACGACAATCTCATCGAAATATCCGCGAATGCCAGCCCCGGCGATTTTTTCCCACTGTAGATCCGGAGTTCCATTCGTCAGCAATGCAAGTTGGAAGGATGCTTTCAAAGCTTCTAAGGCAGGAGATACATCATCATAGACAGCGTGCCTTTTGCGGCGGTTTCTAGGAAATGCTTCAGCGAGTTCGAGGGCGAATCCTTCATCGCCCACACCATGTTTCCGCAGGGCCATGGTCCATGAATCCCTCCGGTAGATTGGACCCCAATCGTGCAATATCCGCAAGTTCTCGTCATTCCCCTCAAAGGTTGCCCAGAGCCCCTCCCAGGAGCTGATACCTACCTGGAGGCAGTAGGCCCGAGCGGGCGAATGATGCCACAAAGCACGACAGGTCTCTCTTATTGTGTCATAAAGGTCTCGACATGCAACCCCAAAACGGCTCTCTGCCATTGCACAAGTCTCAAGGAAGGCTGCCTCTGCCGATCCCTCCTCTACAATAAGTGTGTCATCTAAATCGAAAATGATTGCTCTCATCGAGAATTGGTCAACTGAGGCCTACAGAAAGAAACGTACACTTCGGGCCAGTGAATATCTCTAAGGTCGAATCTCTATCCTTTACTAATTTGTCCTCCCACTTTCTCAAATGATCAATTCCAAAAAGCAAAGGACAGGGATTTACCCCCATTTTCCGCATGGGATCTTTGTATTGATCGATAGGTACTTCAATTGAGATGAATTTTCATAACCTCTTTCATTCTAATTTGGACAGGAAACTGGGATCATCGATCGTCAGTCAAGATCCCTACATCCTAACTCAGGACGGTAAAAGCCTGGACAGTATCCAGCTCACGAGACTGATTAAGATGGAGCCAAAGAGAGCTCCCCAGAAGCCATTGACGTGGAATCCCCTCACCAGGGCTGCCACCAACCACAGCATCAATCCATTGATGACGAGCAGGGAGAGTCCAAGTGTCAATATGGTAAGAGGAAAGGTGAGAATGACGAGAATGGGCCGGATGACCGCGTTGACAACCCCAAGGAGGAAGGCAGCAACCAGAGCTGCCAGCAGGCCATCCACCCAGATCACATTTGGCAAGAGATAGGCTATGATCAGGATGGCCACCATATGGATCAACAAACGAAGGATGAAGAACATGGGTTTCTCCTTTGAAAAAGATAGTGCAGCTCTGACACTGTTTCCAATGCAACTGTGCCTTATATATTTAAATATACTGGGAATTGGACCCTTGGGTCAAGATCTTTCTTGGCCTTCGGCCCTTTCCGGTTTTTGAGCTGGAGAGCTTGCTGAGGGTTGGCCCTGAGCAAGTTCTTATCCGTGCTGAAAAGACCAGAGCTTGGGCACAATCGAGGGTCAATAGATATTGAGCGGTTCCATATCCACAGCCCTCCCACCTTGAGACTTATCAAGGCAGCGATGGCAGAGTCGCCGGTTGCTTAAAGCAACATCGAGCTACTAGGTCTCGCCCAATATTGCACCCAAAAGAGCCAGAAGGGAATTTTTAACTGTTTTGGCAAAAAGTCAAAGAAGACAAAGAGATCCGTCCTCTATTCTGATAGAAATGAGATCCCTTTTCACCTCGAATCTTGCAAAAAATCAGAAATTCCCTAGAGTTAGAAGAAACAGACTTTCGAGGTCGCCCATCCTTTTTTTGGTACATTTCTTGCTCTCCAGTTTATCCTGGGAAACGAGCGTCACAGGCTGAAGCCACTCTGTATTCTATTCGTCCGCCTCATCGAAGGCCTGCACGGCGAAGGAGGCAGCTTACATATTGCAAAGAGTACGTTTTGAGAGGCGAGAGGGATTCTTCGAGTTGATTCTTACACCTTGGAAAGGATTCTTACCCCTTGCTGTCTGTAGTATGACAAGGAAGCTTCTTGAAGGGAGGATTGATATCCAATGAGAAAGATTCTTGTGAATTTGATACCAATCTTTTTCCTGTTACTCATGGGTGGATATGAGGATGGTTTTGGTCAAGGAGAGCTTAATCCCAATTCTCCAAATCATCCCGTGCGCCTTGTCTTCATTCACCATTCGACAGGTGAGAATTGGTTGTCCGACGAGAATGGTGGCTTGGGGATAGCGCTACGGGACAATAACTACTATGTCAGCGATACCAACTATGGTTGGGGGCCCGATCAGATTGGTGACGATACGGATATTGGGCACTGGTGGCTCTGGTTCCGGGGACCAGATAGTTCCACTTATCTGAATGCACTCTATAACGAGGAGCATCAGAATTGTTCCTATTCTCGTCTCTCTACAGCACCATTGGGCGAGAATGAAATCATCCTGTTCAAGTCATGTTTCCCGAACTCAGCGCTTCGGGGAAATCCAAACGATCCGGTACCTTCAATCGATAACAACCCTTTGCGCGGTGAAGATAGTGGAAGTGATTACCATACGGTAGCTAATGCAAAAGGCATTTATATTGATCTTCTGGAGTATTTTCGCACGCGGCAGGACAAGCTGTTCATCGTTATTACTGCACCACCCTTGAGCGACCCTGAGTATGCCGCGAATGCCCGGGCTTTCAATCAGTGGTTAGTGAATGACTGGCTTGACGACTATCCCTTTGACAATGTATTTGTCTTCGATTTCTATAATGTCTTAACGACGAATGGAGGTAACCCGAACAGAAACGATCTTGGTCGGGAGGCAGGCAATCATCATCGCTGGTGGAACAATATGGTTCAGCATCAAACGGATGGCGGTTCAAATGTACTCGCCTATCGGTCGAGTCCAGGCGATGACCATCCCAGTCAGGCTGGCAATCTGAAGGCGACCGGGGAGTTCATGAATCTTCTCAATGTTGCCTACAATCTCTGGAAGGGCGAGATGCCCTTAGAGACCGTTTCTGTGCCATCCATCCCCAATGGTCCAACCAGTGGTACCACTGGAGCAGGTTACGCCTATTCTACGGGAGGCTCTTTCTCAAGCCTCGGTCATGCTATCGAATACCAGTTTGATTGGAAGGGTGATGGCACGGATCTCTCATCCTGGGGTTCTGCCATGCAAGCCAAGACCTGGACTTCCCCTGACACTTACAACGTGAGGGCGAGGGCCCGGTGTGCCGCAGATACTTTCGCTATGTCGGGCTGGTCGAATATTCTCACGGTCACAATTGGCACCGCTGAAGCTGATCTCACCGGGTCGTGGAAAAACCTCACCCAAACTTGCAGAGGCACTCGTAGAAGTCAAATCTGTAGGATTACAGGTGTGTTTACCATTAGTGACATTGGTGATAAAAAAGCCCGTTCCACTTATGTTGACTTTTATCTCTCAGACGATGATACCTATCAGGAAGAAGATAGCTCTCTAAAGCGATCATCAACGGGAAAGATGAAGGCGCATGTGAGCAGGGATATCAAATTGATCAAAACGCTTCCTTTAGGGCAAACTGCCACAGGCAAATATATCATTTCGGTCATTGATAAGAACGACTCAGTGGCTGAAATTGATGAAACAAATAACATTGTAGTCATTGGACCAATTCAATAGGGAGTATTCTTCATGCAGGGAGGATTCGAATCATCGCGTTATCAATATCAAATTTTAGATCAGCTACATTTGTTTAAAGAGATGAAGGAAGTTGCGGCTTACGGTGAGAAGCTCTTCTCTCTCTTTAAGTTTCAATACTCCTCGTCCTGTGAGTGAACGACTCACTTTGTCTATTTTGGAAACATTCACGATCGTTCCCCGGTGGATCTGCCAGAATTGACCAGGATCGAGTTCCTGAACTAATTCTTTAATGCTCTTTTTAATCAGGGACTCCCCATCTTTCGTTATAACCAGAGTATATTTATCTTCAGCCTTGAAGTAGTCTGCCTCCTCCACGGGTATGAGACGGATACTATCTTTATTTTGCGCTTTAATCCAACGTAGGAAGTTAGCTTCTCCTCTACTTGGTAATTTGGAAAGGATCTGCTCTATCACGTCGGCCAATCTTTCAGGCGATTCTTTGGAAGACTCCAATTGGTTTTTGAGGCGCTGAACAGTCTGAAGGAGTCTCTCCTTTGATATGGGTTTGAGGAGATAATCAACAGCCTCCTTTTCAAAAGCTTCCACGGCGTACTGATCGAAGGCCGTAACAAATACGATACGGCAGAGACCTACAATTTTCTTTGCCACCTCCATGCCTGAAAGACCGGGCATTCTGATATCAAGAAATGCAACGTCCGGGTGGAGCGACTCGACCATCTGAAGTGCTTCCTTGCCATTCTTCGCCTCTCCGCAGATGATGAGCTCCGGCCACACCTCCGATAACATCGACCTGATGTATGTGCGCAGTTCCTTTTCGTCGTCGGCAAGGATGGCTTTATATGCCATGCTTCGGTACCTTGATGATGGCCTTTACCCCATGGGGCTCATTCGCTTCGAGCATGAGGCGCCCCTCATCCCCGTAGAGCAACCTGATACGCTCTCTGACGTTTGAAATGCCAACCCCGGCTGTGTCGTAAGAGCAGAAACTATTGCCTGTATCCTGAACCTCGACCCTTATGAGGTCGTCTTCTTCCACGACCTTTATGGTGATCTCTCCACCCTCTATTGAGGGCTCAAGCCCGTGTTTCACCGCATTCTCAACGAGCGGCTGAAGCAGCATGGGCGGAAAGGGATGTTGCCGGAGCGCATCGGGAAGCTCGATGCTGAAGCAAAGCCTTTCGCCCATCCTGACCTTCTGAATGTTGAGATAGGTCCTGATGATGTTTATTTCCTGGTCGAGGGTGGTGGCTACAGGGAGCGTTCTCGATAGGGAGGTACGCAGATAATGGATCAGGTCGCCCAGCATGGATTTGCCTCGGGCCGGATCTGTATCTATGAGACTCAGGACATTTGAGAGGGTGTTGAAAAGGAAATGGGGCTCAATCTGTGCCTGAAGGAGTCTCAGATTGACCTCGAGGGCTTCTTTTTCGCTAGAGAGACGATTGATCCTTTCCTGCTGGATGATCTCTTTACTGATCTTTAAATGTTTTTTGGAGTAGAAGAAGTAGCCGATAACAGCAACCAAGATAAGCCAGACTCCGATGGTCTTAAGAAATGTCTTTTTCCATCCCCACATGAAGGTGGGAAGAACCTGCTGGAGAATGGAGGCCGCCATCAGATGACCAATAAGTATTCCACAGACCATCCCTATCAGAATGACGAAAGCCGCAGATGCCCCTTTTCTTGGTTTGAACGCCCGAAGGGAAAACATAATGATTAGGCATGTAGGGATCCCATAGCATTGGGATATAACAAACATAATAACAAAGGTCTTTAAAGTGACAGCGGTTGTGAAGATGCCGGTCAGGGTCAGGAATATGGCGATGAAGGTGTCTATGACAATCGTGTAGAGGAGGTCAACAGGAATGGTTCTGGAATCAGGATAGTAGAATCGCTGCTCTGCGTATAGTTTATCCATTATTTTGGTTCAGAACGTGTATTTTAATCCTGTCATCCATTGATAGTCCATGATACTCCCAAATTCTGTATTCTTGCTCCCTGCCATCACAGTACCAACGGAAAACAACTCCATATGCTTACCCAGAGAGTACGTCACAACCGTCGTAAATTGACCAGATCCATCGTCCAAATTCTGGGTCCAACGTAAGAAAAGATCAACACTGTTTTTGATATTATTCTGAGTATACTGGATCATTGCATAATTCTTTCTTAAAAACCTTAATCCCGTAATGGCCGTTTGACCGAGGGTCATTTGCGCCAGTCCCGATATCCTGCCGCCAAGGCCGATAGCATTTGCTGCCCTACGCCTTAAGGAGTAGTAGGTATCCGCCTCGGCATCGCTGTAGCCAGGACTATAATAGGTGTATTCCAATGTCAGGGTTCCGCTTGTTCCAAAAGTATAGGAACCTCCGGCCAAGAGAACCGGTTTAATCGTAGAGTCATCTTCATGGAGTTTTATCATTGAGGCCCCGAAAGGGGAACTATCCTTCTTGGGGTATAATGCCTCACTGCCTTGGGCAATGACTCCCTCGCCATAAAGCAGAATGGCATCGGAGACAGTCCATCCTCCAAAAAATCCCAATAAATTCTCGGAGTCTTCCCTGTGGGAGAGAATGATTGAACCATAATTCTCTCGGCCCGTATAATCTACCTTTAAGGAATAAGTCCTTTTAAATGGAATAGGGCCGATGATTTTGTTACGTCCTTCGTCTGTATTGGCGATGAAAGATATTGTCCAGGAACTTCCCGGGATCCAGACCACCCGTCCGAAATCCATGCCCAGCACTTCAAGGTACGGGTTACGGCGGCCATTATCCTGAAAGAAAGGATTGGAAGGAGAGAATAGAAAGGAAGGCCCCCATTGCAGATTTTCGCGGCCATAGGAGATGAATAGGTTTTGGAGCACTTTCAATCTCGCCAACCACTCATTGATATACCAATCATCCATCCACTCTGATTTTCCCTTGGAACCCCCTTCTCGCCAGATGCTATATTCAAGTCTCATTCTGGGTTTAATGCTCAGTTCCAAAGGGTCTATGTTCAGACGCAGATCCGGTCGCATTTCCAGATCCGTCAAATAATGCGGAATTTGGAGAAAGTTGATCCCTGCATTTTGACTTGAATTGGCAGGCGTCTGAATTATGCCATAGGTCAAAATCCGAAAATCCAACGAAAAGTGCTCAGATAGTGTCTTCTGGATTGCGGCAAGGCTTGTAGAATCATCCTCACCTGCTATTCCTATCTCTGGCCACCACCCTAGGAAAGCTATAGATAATACAGCAACTGTGAAAAGGCCCTTCTTCATTCTAAGACTCCTATTCACTTTGAAATGTACGATTTGTAACACTTTAGCTCTTCGGAGGGACCAGTCAAATCCCCCTCCATCCCCCTTTTCCAAAGGGGGAAGAGATCTCTCCTCTCTTTGAGAAAGGGAGGCGGGGAGGGATTTACTCCTATTTCAACAACAGGTTCAGGTTGAACATGGAATCAGGAATCTTCTTGAAAGATACCTTGAGAAAACTCATCGTCGTCACATCCTCTTTCACAATGGCGTTTGTGATGATCATCCTGGAAATGAACGGCCGCGGCGAACCGTCGACAGTGATACTGTTCTCGTATTCGAATGTAGCTGTCTTAAACATCTTTCCCGAGACCGTGTAGAATTCCGCCTTGACTCCCACGAGTCGCTCCTTCGATATCCAGTATTTGATCCGGTCATAGGTAACCTTCTTATCCACTGCGCTCAGGTCGAAGAGATGACAAGCCTCTCCGTTGACCGTATCGTCGGATGCGTGAACGACCTTGTAGTCGCCCGCATAGTTCGTCGATGCGATGTCGCCGTTGGCTGCGCCGCCTAACAGTTTCTGCCTGGGGGAGATGGGGACTGCCTTGGAAAGACCCGGTTTCACGAACCACATGTTCCGGTCTATCATCAACATCTTCTGGCCTTTCACATTGGCCGGGGCTAAAAACTCTGCGAGGGAGTTGAAGCTCCTGGCGCTTACCCTGAACGTTCTGTTCTGCTCCCTGCCTCCTTCGATGGATTTGATGTCTATCTCCCACTCGACCCCTTCCATATTGCCCCGAGCCTCATCTGCCTTCCTGAGGGTCTCTTCAGGGCTCATGGCGGCATGCGACAAGGGGACGCAGAAAACCATACAACAAACGAGCACAAGAGCTAACGCAATAAAATATTGTCTATCAGGTTTAAAGTTCATCATTTTTCTCCTGTTATCCTTACAGAGACAATAGGCATTGTTGGTTAAGACAAACTCGTAAGAAGTCCCCGGACCGTCACTCCGGCGGAAGCCGGAGTCCAGAACCAGTTGAATTTACCGGATTCCTGTTTTCGCAGGAATGACGGAATAAGGTCAAAATGACTTTTTACGAGAGCATCAGCTAATAACATTCCACATTCCGCAATCCACAATCAAAAATCGCCATTATGTATGCCCCAGGGCATTGACTATGTTCTGTCTGGCTGCCCGTCTCGCCGGGATAATAGCGGCTATCAGAGAAAGCACTGTCAAACAGCACATCAACACCAACAGCGTCTCGGGTACGAAGTTGATATCCAGTGGCACCGGCGAAGAGCTGCCGGGGTACATGTACGTTGGTTTCATAACTTTAATGAGAGCCCAGGCACATGTGTGCAGGACGATGCCTATGAGACTACCGAAGACACCGAGGAGGCTGCCCTCCATTGCAAAGAGCATCGATACCCCCCTTCGCTTCAGTCCCAAGGCCCGCAAGGTTCCGATCTCTCTTGTCCTCTCCAGAACCGCCATGCCCATGGTATTGACGGTGCTCATCACCACGATGACGAGGACGATACAGAATACGAACAGAAAGAACACGCCGAACATCTGTCGCACCCTCGCATAGAACATAGAGAGCTCCTTCCAGGTCTTTATCTCACATGTAATGCCAGCGTTGGCGAGCATACTCAGCAGGTGGCTGCGCATCAGCTCGGTCTTTGCCGTATCATCCAGGAGGACCACGATCTTCTCCGCCTTCTCCGTGTCGAGGAGGGACTGGGCAAAGACGAAGGGGAACCGCATATATTTGTCGTTGGTGGCGTCAGTGCCGGTATCAAATACGCCTGAGACCTGTATGTCCATAGCATTCATCTGGCCACTCATGGTAGGGGCCATTACCACGCTGTCTTTGCCCGGCGCAAGGTTGAGAAATTTGGCTAGGTCTTTGGCCATCTCCACGCCGTAGGTCTTCTTTTCGTTCAATCCCTCACCTTGAATGGGCCTAAAGGCGTTCCAGGTCCCTTTGATGGTTCTGTCGTCCTGGGGAATCACCCCCTGGGCTACGAAGATGGTGGAGACGGATCCGTTCGAGACGATGCCGGAAAGGGTGATCTGGGGCGTGGCGAGCATGACCTCATTCTCCCCTATGGAGAGCTTCATAATCTTCTCGGTCTCCGCTTTTGAAAACATATAACGCTCAGGGTCGAGCTTTCCCTTCTCGAGCCAGCCTGCCTTGAAGATAGTGAGATGACCGAGGCCTTCCCCTTGAATGGCCATTCTCTCCAACCCCCAATAGACGCGGCTCACATAGCCGCGAAAGACGGTGATCGCTGCAAAGCCCACGCCTATGGCAAGGAGCGTCACTAAAGAACGTCGCTTGTTTCTCAAGATATTGCGTGCTGCCAGTTTCATCCATTTTTTCATCACTTGGTACCTCCGTCGACAATTCTACCATCCTCCAGTCGCACGAGCCGTTTGACCTCACCTAAAAGCCGCTGGTCGTGGGTGGAAAAGATGAAGGTGATCTCATCTTTCTCATTCAATTCACGCATGATGCCAATGATTATGCGTGCCGTTTCCGAATCGAGATTGGCTGTGGGCTCATCGGCGATGACCAGGGAGGGATCATTTACCAGGGCCCTCGCAATGGCCACCCGCTGCTGCTGGCCCCCGGACATTTTTGCAGGGCGATGATGGGCAAGCTCGGAGATACCAACCTCCTCCAACCGGTTCAGGGCCTTCGTCTTCGCTTCCCTGAAAGAGGCGCCTTTGATCTGGAGGGGAAGCATCACATTCTCCAGGGCAGAGAGCACCGGAATCATGTTGAAACCTTGAAATATGAAGCCGATGGTTTCATTGCGAAGCTCGCTCCTCCGATTATCCGACAGGGAATGAACGTCGCTTCCGGCAATGGTCAGAGTGCCTCCAGTTGGTTCGTCAATAGCACCAATGAGATTAAGAAGGGTCGTCTTGCCGGAGCCGGAAGGCCCCCAGACCGCAATGAACTCACCCTTGTCGATCTCGAGGTCGATTCCTCGTAGGGCGTGCACCACCGTTTCGCCGAGGAAGTAGTCTTTCTTGATGTTTTGCATTTCGATGAGAGCCATATCATTTCTCCTTTTCAAGGATTTGTGATTATCTTATATGACCGATTCTTCTTTATCAACAGTCTGGTGACGAAAAGGCCCTTCAGGCGACAAAAGGGCAATAATAGGAGGGGAAGGGTGAAAATCGAATGACGCATTAAAGGAATGTAGATTCCAAGACATTTCCAGGTATTCCCCCGCATTCACCAATTCTTTAGAGATGCCAACCGAAGTGAAGTTGTTCCAAAACTTATGTCCCCTTCTTTGTCTCCTACAAGCGAGTGAGGCTTTATTGAGCTGTGACAGGTTCGGGCACACGCACAGCGGGTTGCTTGGCCATTGGCTTCATCCCGAACAGGACGCGCAGTGCGTTGAACCGCCGTACCAATAACTCGTAGATTCCCACAACGAGCACAAAGGAACTGAGCGCGATGAGGAGCCATTTGATAGGGGCCGGGATCGGCCATTGGAGCACGAAATAGCCGATGACAAGAAGGACTGTCTGGTGCATGATGTAAAAGGGGAGAACCGCCTCGTTGGCATATTTCAATAATCGCGTGTTGCTAGTCAAGTACTTGCTGGTGAACCCGATGAAGGCGAGAATCCAGCACCAGGAACTGGTGATAAAGAATAGACCGAAATAAAGTTGAGCCTTAGTTTCCGCGCGCGGAAAAGCATAACCAAACTGAAAGAGGAGTACAGCGGCGGTCGCGAGGGCCGCGACAAGATAGAACCAACGCATCTGTAGGATGCGCGCTTGCAGACGTGCATGTGAGAAAAGGATGAAACCATAGAGCAAGTAGCAGATATAGATGGGCACCGGCCACCCACCGAAATTGCGTTGGCCCAGGCCAGTCCGCGGGTCGAGTATGGCAGAGAGCCAAGCCACCGGCAAGATCAGGACAAGGATGACACCCGGCACGGCCAACACGTCGCCCAATTTGTCAAGCAGGCTGCGGGCCGGCCCCTTGAGCAGGTAGAACAAGGGCAGAAATGCGAGACTGAAGACAAACAGCACCAGCAGGTACCACAGATGCAAACCCATCCAGGCAAAATTACCGCCGAGGCCATACATGCCATTGAAATAACGTGGATAAAACTCGAAGAATGATCCCGAGAATTGGCCGTTGGTAGTCCGTTCTAAATAGACCGCGAGCGAAGCATGCGTGAACACGCCCACTACAAGCGGGACGAGAAGGCGCAGCACCTTGTCCTGGATGAACTGGACGACACTCCCTTTCCCAACCGCATAGAAAAGGCTCGCACCCGAAATGACAAAGATGAGGGGCATCAGCCAACCCACCAAGAATAGGGTCCATGCTTGCACAGGAGCATACACGGTCGCACTCTTGACGTGCCAGCCCATCTGATCGAAGAAACGCCCGGAATGAAAGACAAAGACCGCCAGGATGGCCAAGACGCGTAGCCAGTCCAGGTCATAGCGGCGTTGAGATGAAGTTATTTTAGGGCTCATAGTGATTCTCCTTGATTGACTTGGTCTTGGAATCCTTGAGAGCCGCGGCGTAATTGACGATGCCGAGACTCCTTAAGGCTTCATAATCGGACGGTTTCTGAGTAAGGCGCTGCTGCAACTCGGCGGTCCGTGCCTTCAAGGCGTTGAGATCCATACTTTCGGGCCTCCCTTGGGCGTAAGCCAGTGAGGTGCACACAAAAGAACCAGGCTCAACACCTTATACAAAACGAGCGATAAATGAAGAGGAACATGATCCATCACATTTTTACTTTCAACAGTGCCCATAAATGCTTCTTGCCTTATGAAGTTCCCTGTATGATCCTCTCTAATGAGAGATCGGGGAAGCGTTTACATTAAACAAAAAAGTTAATTGAATGTTGAGCACAGTGAAAAAGTCTTCCCTATGAGGATTGAGGCTTCATCGTTTATTTATTTGGATATTTCCACTGAAAGAGGATAAGATCAGCCTGGCGTCGCCTTTGCCCACAACTCCTCGAAGTTTCTTACGGTCGATTTTGCCTGAAATCTTAAGCTCAAAGTCACATTGTATATCACCGCTGAATGTTT
>JBEKDJ010000021.1:0-26217 GCA_050014415.1 Thermodesulfobacteriota bacterium
GGGATATCACAAGATTTTGCGTCTGTCAAACAAAAAACAGTCTTGTGAAAATTATCTTTTGAGGATTATCACTTGAAATCTGGTATAGCGATATCGATTCATGGCTTGATGACTTCAGGAAGAAGTCAATGAGGCAACCGTCCAATATGTTGGAGTGGTTTTGGACCCCCTAAAACCGAGGATATCTTGCCAAAAGTAAATCGCTAAAAAATTAAGGGAATGTCTCTATTTGGTCTTCAAATCATAGCTTTTTCGGACTTGCAAAACGCAACAAAGATACCAGCTATTCACACCCCCTGGCCCGTTCCCTTTTATTAAATCCGACTACCCCTAATTGGGGGGACAAAATGTGAACCGCTAGAAAGCCAATAGTAAGTTGGCTGAGGAGTTCACCTACTTACCTTCAATCGAGGCATGCTTAGAAAGTCGAAGATTTCCGGTAGAAATTATCAGGCCAGGTAGATATAAGCGCAGTTATGGCCGCTGTGCGAGCAACAACCCACGATTGGGGAAAAATTGGCTCGCAGGCGTTGGTATAGCTCGCAGCACACGGAAACCAAAATCCTCTAACTCTGACTGCAGTTCGCTCGCAGTCTTTACGGGCACTCCCCACATTTCATGTACCAATTTTTTTAGAGAAGCAAGGCGTTTTTCCGCTCGCTGACGCGCGAGAGAGGTACACAGAAGTGCCTTCAGGTATACGAGCGAAACATAAGGGTCGGATAATAAAGCTCTTAGTGCCATGTGTAACATGTCACGGCGATATACCCAGATATTGCTCGAAATCGCAGGCAATAAAGGCATGAATACATATCCCCCAGGTTTCATTGCTCTGAATAACGCGCGTAGAACATCGGCACGACAGGATGCCGGAAAGAAAAACTGGCTCCACTGAGCAGTGTCAAAGACAGCGTTGTTCTCCAGGGCACTCGCGTCCATTTGTCGCACCTCAACGCGGTTGGTTACCCCGAGAAGATCGGCACGCCGTCGTGCTTCGTTAGCGGTTTCCGCCTCGATTTCAACACCAACCGCGGTAACCTTTGGATAAGTGGTAAGGATTTGAAACAAGGTATTACCAACTCCACAGCCTGATTCCAGATGGTGTGCACCGGCTTGCCATAGCTCCTTTAACTCAGGCATTGCCTGGCCAAGCCCGACACCCATAAAGCGGCGTGCAAACGATAACGCCGATATGACGATCCCTTGGGCTATGGAAAGCACGCCATCGGCAGATAGTTTTGTGTAGATATCGCCTGCCTCTGCGATGTTCTCCAACTTTCGTATCCTAACCTTGGTAACTCGCAGCACGTCAATGAGCGGCTGGGCAGCATCAGCCGATGTGAGAAGCTCAAGATTAGGTGCAATCTGGAAGAGTCCATCTTGTCGCTTGACCAGGCCATGAACTTCAAGGGCATGGAGGACATCCTCAATTCGCTCTTTTCCTAATCCGGTAGCAGCCGCAATCTGCTGAGCGGTATTCGACGTTCGCAGGGCGTCTATAATACCAGAGTCGACGGCACCCATCAATAAAGCGATTACCTCCGCACCAGCAATCCATGCGTTTAACGTCTGGCTGGCAGTATCATTCGCTTGGAGTTGCAGGATTTCACGAAATGTTAACGACATAGTAAGCCCCCTTGGCAGTTGTTGGTCAACGCCGTAAAATATGATCCAGAACAGTCTGAACTTCCAGTTTTTCTGCTCTCTTAAAATTGGGGATAGATGAAATAATCCAAATATGGCACTAAGTATTACTGGTTGGAATATACATCTTGATACGGAGATTAGTCAAGCGAAACTTCAGGAACTACCCGACACCTCTAGGGGGGGCCTGTCAGTCTCTGATTTGATGAAGAAAGAGGTATCTGAACGTAGAGAGTATCGGGATGACTTTCGGCCTGCCAATCTGAAGACCTACTGTGCCATAAGCAAAGGCTAGGGCTTGAGATATTCTCAATGGAGAAATCCGGCCTTGTTAAAGAATACCCTATCCCCCTAAATAGCTCCAAAACACCCTACCGTAGCTGGAATTCGCTTTTGAATTCCTTTGTTGCTTCGTTAAAGGTAAATGTTCCTTTTGCGGTGATGAAGCAGAAAATCCTTTCGTGGGCTCCGCTGTAGCTGATATGACCGCCAATCAACTTAAAATTCCCTATCATAGCCCTTACGTCTGGCTGGGATTTTGAGACCTAACGGTTGGCGCTTCAGCCGCCCCCGGCCATAGGCCAGGCATGCTACCTCGCGAACGGAAACACAACAGCCAAGTACCTTTGTTTGCGATTCGTGTAAGGGGCTCGTGATATGATAGGCAACATCTGAAAACTCTATACGCAAAGCACGCGCAATGATGATCCTATAGAACGATTATAGTGATTATGCAAACAAAATAGACCTGTTACCCCATTTCATGACCGTGATGGGATTTGAAGAAGAGACTAATTGTATGCGCATCGAATCGATCCACCAGGGATATACCCTCGAAGAGGTGCAGGCAAATTGCGGCTTCCCCCTCCTCAAGGCTTAGGAGATTGTTAAAACTCCTCCTCCAACGAAAGATGAATTGGAGATCCTGCGCAACAATCAACGGCAGATAAGAGGGAAATCAAGTTTTAAGTTTAGCGCTTCAAAACCCACCATTCAACCATACCGCTGTTCTAAGTTATATCCACAGTTACCTGCGCTCCGGGTAGGGAGCGCCTACTATAAATCCTCGGGGAGCAGCCTTATTTATTTGTTCAAGTTCATCGGGGGTAAGTTTTATATCCAAAGCTCTTATATTTTCTTCCAGGTGTTGTATCGTTTTAGATCCTGGAATCGGAACGATGTCATCACCCTGTGCGAGCAACCAGGCTATTGCTAATTGAGCAGGCAGGTATCCTTTTATCTTGGCAATCTCTTCAATCCTGTTTACCAATCTAAGATTTTTTTGATAATTCTCCGGTAAAAAACGAGGGTGAGAACGACGAGCATCACCTTCAGACAAATCTTCGGCGCGTTTAATCTGGCCGGTTAAACTTCCTCTTCCTAAAGGGCTATAACAGACAAAGCCGATTCCCAATTCTCGGCAGACAGGAAGGATCTCCCTCTCTACAGTTCTATCCCAGAGAGAATATTCAGATTGCAAAACTGATATCGGATGCACAGAATTAGCTTTACGAATCCCGTCAGGAGAAATATTAGATATCCCGATAAAACGCACTTTCCCTGCCCTGACTAGTTTCGCCATAGCTCCGATAGTGTCTTCAATAGGAGTACTTGGGTCCGGGCCATGCAGATAATATAAATCAATATAATCAACACCTAACCTTCTCAGACTGGCTTCACAGGCGATGGTCACGTATTCCGGGCGACCGTTATTGGGTAGAAAAGACCCATCTTTTCCTCTCATTACACCAAATTTGGTAGCTAAAAAGACTTCCTTACGACGATTTATTATGGCCTTACCGACTAATTCTTCATTTTTGCCCATTCCATACATATCCGCTGTATCCAGGAAGTTGATCCCAGAATCAAGCGCATAATGAATTGTTTTAATGGACTCATCATCATTAGTCCTGCCATAAAATTCGGACATTCCCATACAGCCCAATCCTAATGCAGAGACTGTTAATCCGCTTTTACCCAAATGTCTTTTTTGCATTTCTCATCCCTCTGATTAAACTTGAGTTTTTGACATGGCCTTCTTAATGATCATAGCCACTATTGAAAGTCTTGGGACTTGCATATTGCGGAGCCTTAGAGAATAGGAATATCAATAAGCAGTTTGGCCCCATTCACTACTTTATGACCCTGATGACCTACTCTTCGGTGTCCGGTGTAGTAAGGGCTAGGCGAACCTGGTCTGATCATAGATTACCCTTATGCTGTACACCATCGACCGCCAGCGTGATCCCGGATATCCAGGAAGCTCGACTCGATGAGAGAAAGACCACCGCGGCTGCGACTTCTTCAGGGGTGCCCAGCCGGCCGAATGGAATGCTACGGCGTATGGTCTCGTACCACTGAGGATTGCCTTGTTTGGTCTGCTCCCATCTACCGCCTGGGAACTCAATCGAGCCAAGTGCCACACAGTTGACTCTGATGCCCTTCGGTGCCAGGGTATTCGCCAACGTCTTGGCATGACTGATTAGTGCTGCCTTCGCGGCGGCATACGCCGGTGCCCACCCAGCCTCCATGCCTGCTATGGAGGAAACGTGGACGATCGCGCCGCCACCCTGATCTTCCATCCAGGGCACCACTTTCCAACTCGCGCGGACGCTTGCCATGATGTCAACCGAAAAACTCGCGGCCCACCCCATTTCATCGTCGCTCACTCCCCATCCCGAGGCGTTATTGATAAGCACATCGATCTGACGGAGGCTACTATGGGCACTTTCCAAAAACATATTGAGCGCCACAATATCTGAGACATCGCAGACCTGTGCATACACTTCGACACCCTTCGCCTCTAATTCGGAGCGGGCCTTTTCCAATGCTTCCCGACCCCGTGCACAAATGGCAAGGTTGGCACCCTCATGCGCAAACTCTAGCGCAATCGCTCTACCAATACCGCTGCTCGCGCCAGTGACAACGACTCCTTTACCTTTCAATCCTAGATCCATACACCCTCCGATAGTTGTTGAGTACGTTCGCCTAACGAGCCTGTAGAAAAAGTCACCTTCTAAAGAGTTTCTTCTACCGGATCAAGAATAGGAAGCTATTGGATCAAAAATAGAAAGTTGTTTTCTGTCATCTAGAGTTTTTCTGATCCTTGGGGCGATGGTCCTGTTTTCATGATTCTTTTCTTACGGTAATACCCTATCACTTAACCCGATACTTTGCATCTCGCCATATCTCTTCTTTTCCGACTAAGCGGTCTCCACTGTCTTTGCTGCTACTGATATAGCGATTTTATCACGCTTCCAGGACTTTTTCTACAGCCTCAACGCTTAAATAAGCCGCACGGTGGGTACTGGCACTGACTCTCAAAAGCTGATTAGTTAAGTTCTGACCGCCTACATTCTTCTCGCACCCAAGCGCTAACCACGTCGGACCTAATTTCATTGTTAGAAAATTTTCTATGAACTACAGCAAAGATTAATCTAGTAAAAAAGACATTGATGCACTTAATCCGATATTGAAACATGCGTAAAACAAAAAATGCCCACTACTTTCCCGGCTAATGAACCATCACGAAGTGTTAGAAATTTTCTTTCCATTTCCTCTGCTGTGAGATGATCAATAATTTTATAACCCCTGTCAGTTAAAAACGATTCTACTTTCCCCCTTTCTATACCAAATCTGGTGGCTTCACCAGAATAATCAGTTCTCATCGTCTCCATTAATCTTCTTACACCATACGCATCTAACATCTCAGGCCAATGAGCACCATAATCGAAACAAATAGTACTGCCAACTGATGAACTCGATTTTATGAAATACAAGGTATCATCAACAGCCTTTGGTGATAGGTAATATGTAACGCCTTCCCAAATAAAAAGATTTTTTTGATCTTTATTATAACCAGCTTTAAAAAGAACATCTTCAAGTGTTTCCGTGTTAAAGTTAATTGGAACAAAAGTTAATTGCTTTGGTATCGGAATATTATTTTGATGCAGTAACTTTATTTTTTGCTGCTGCGTAGTGTGAATATCCAATTCAAATATTTTGGTATCTCTGATCAAATCTTTGAAACGATAAGCCCTGGTATCATAGCCGGCTCCGAGAAACACTATTTGAGAAAAATTCTCACGAAGAGCCTGTTCAAAAATGTGGTCGAAATAGACCGTCCGTGCAGTAATATATTCATACATACCTGGCATGCGATTTGTCATCATCTCTTTCATCATACCTGGATTTTCCAGGGAAGCTTTCAGATTTTCAGGAAGAAATATTTCTGCAAGATAATCATGACCTCTAATCTCTTTCCTTTCATCAATGACTGCAACTGCACGCGCTATGGCAGCCCCCATGGCTGTTTGCGATGGTTGTGACTCAACAGATCCCTTGGTAGCATCTGCCAGTGTCGTCCTGATCCCCATAACATTTCCGAATGGATCTATAACAGTTGCTCTCTTCCTATTTAAAACGATAGTAATTTCAGTATGTACAGTTGCTCCCAGTTGAAGTAACCTCTTATATTGAGAGTCTATATCGTTGACCTCCCAATATGCTATGATACTATCATCACTTTTTATTGTTGTATTTGTCGCTGGACTAAGTGCAAATATAGAATCTCCGACTGAAAAAAGCACTGCAAAAGGCGTATCTAAAATCGGTTTCGTATTAAAAACCTTACTGTACCAATTCTCTTTCTCAATATCTGAAACCTTATACACTATACCTCTTAGACCTTGAAACATTTTCTTCCTCTCTCTTTCTAACATTATTATTTATATTTATTCTTTTCTTTGTCGAAAAATGATCGACTGGACCTCTCTTCTCCTCTTAAAAAAGCCTTCTGATGCTATTTTTTTTACAGAAAACATCGTCCTGGACAATATTATACAGAATTTGCATAATTTAAGGATGAATTATCTGAAGAGTCCCGGAACATATTGCATTGGTGATTTTCAGTTGAAATATACACCTTTTTCAAAAATTAGGGAATAGAAAATTACAGGAAGAAGTCAATGAGGCAACCGTCCAATATGTTGGAGTGGTTTTGGACCCCCTAAAAACGAGGATATCTTGCCAAACGTTATTCGTTGAAAATGGTAAGGAAATGATTCTATCTGATCTTCAAACTGTAAGTTTTTGGGCTTTGAAAAACGCAATGTCTATAGCAGCTATTGAAACCTCTGCGATATCGTAATTGACAGTCTGCAAAGACTGAAAAAATCCAGTATGAAATTCGATATATAGGAGATTGTTCGTAAGATTTGTCGGGCCGAATATTCCAGAAATTTCAACTACTCAAGAAATGCCAACAACTGCCATGAATCCTTTTCTGACTGTCATCTCAGACGACCTTCTTAATCCATCGGTGAATCCTTTCATGATAGACATAAAAGACCAAGATAATTAAAGCAGATATTCCCAATAGGATCAAAAGAGTCTTGTATTGATGCTCGAAAGCCTTCGCGCCCTGAAGTGTTGCCATCAACGTTCCTGGTATCCGACCCATGGTAGAGATGATGAGAAAAATACCCAAATGCATCGGCGTCAAACCTAAGATATAGCACAAGGCATCCTTTGGAAAGCCTGGGATCAAGAAAAGGAGGAAGCTGAGGATCACCCCCTCATGTCCAATTAAGTAATCAAATCTTTTTCTCAGCTCCGGCGAAACAAACTTCTCGACAGCCCGCTTCTCAAAGATCCTTGCTATGGTGAAGGCAATCCAAGAGCCCAATATTAACCCGATCATGGAGTAAAGCATCCCAGCCCACACCCCAAAAACATAGCCTCCCAAGAATTCAATGGCTCCTCCCGGAATGGGAGCGACAACCACTTGTATCACTTGGAGAAGTATAAAAACCAGAGGAGAATATGGCCCGTAGGATCTGAGAACTACTTTCAATTGGTGATGATCCTGGAAGAGGACCCAGAGTTTAGCCGCTTGGACCCATAGGTGGGGATAGTACCGATAGACCGTAAAAGCAATTAGTCCTACTAAAAGGCAAATAACCCCCCACTTCAATTTTGATTGCAGTGATGATTTCATAAGGTGGGATTCAATCCCTCCTGCATTAGTTTTCTATCGAAGAATCCAGAGATTGGCTTCACAACTCGATTGCTTCCTTTCAACTTAACCGGCTTAGAGCGCCAATATCCTACGTAGCCTCATGTGTAAGATCCCCCCCGGGCTTTTTCTCGAATATCTTACAGAGTAGAATACCCACTTCATAGAGCCCCATTAGAGGAAGGGCTATCAGCACCTGAGAGATAATATCTGGCGGAGTAATGATGAGACCGAAGACGAAGATCAAGAGAATAGCATATCTTCTTTTTTGGGCTAACATCTTGGCATCGATTGCTCCAATCCTTGCCAGAATCAGCAAAATGACAGGAAATTCGAAGACCAAGCCGAAAGCCAATAGAGATTTAACACTAAAGGAAAGGTAAGCATTCATATCCGGCATTGGCCTGATAGATTGAGTGGCATATTTTAAAAGGAGCTTACAACCGAAGGGGAGAGCAACAAAGTATCCGAAAAGAATGCCTAGGGCAAAGAAGAAGGAACCAGCGAGAACTATCGGGAGAACCTCTTCGACAAAGGATTTTTCTCCTATCTTATGAGTCCGGTGCTTAATCTCTTTTTCGTATCATCCCTCCGTGTAGACCTGCCCGATCCACCCCGAGTACCGGTCACTCGCCATCCCAATTGAGATCTGCGGGTGAAGACCACGGAACTTAAATTTCTGCAGATTAAGTCCTTTCGAGATAGTCATTTCTGTCTTTAAAATATCATAGTGGAATGGAATGTTTCAAGAATTGTTAATGGAATGAATAAGAGGGGGAATTTACGCTATGCGCTACCTGTCCTCCGTAGTCCAGCAAGGCGGGACGAAGGATTGATGCTCTATGCCTGCCCGCCGAAAATGTCTATTGTAGGCTAGCACTCTGGGTGCATTTGAACATGGCCAACTATTGGTGAGTAGACCGGGTTCTCCGACTGGTACAGGTTGATGTTTGTCTTCTCTGTTGCCGCCTGGTTTCCCGGCGGTGCCACACGATCTCAACCATCCAACCGTTACTCCCGGACCCTCGCAGAACCGGACGTGGTGTGTTACACCATCCGGCTCCCAGTTTGGGCCTTCCACGAAGGTTGGGGATAGAGGTTGTGAACAATCTGCACTCGGGGAAGCCAACGTGTAATTACTGCCCAAAACGACGGCCACGTCATCGAACGACGCTGACTGCGCCGGTTGAGCCACTTGCACAGTAGCCGACAGGCAAGATATACGTATGCCCTCAGACTCTTCATATTGCCGCTGACTCCATAGTACTGGATGTGCCCCCGAAGATGATACCTCGTATACTCCATCATGATTCTGCCCCCTTCCACTCTTAGATTCCGTAGGCGCTGATTTAACAGCTTCAGCTTCTTACGAAAACGCTTCCCCTCCGTCTTCCGGCCTACCACGAATCTCCCGCGGCGGCTCAGGCTTACGAAGTGCGTGAATCCTAAGAAGTGAAAGGTCTCCGGTCGGCCTAATCCATCCCGATAGCATTCTTGTCTGGCTCTACTGCCAAATCGCAGTACCCGCGTTTTGCTGGGTTCAACCTTCAGGTCGAATGCGGCTAAGCGCTTCTCTAACTCCTGCACAAAACACCTCGCCTCTTCCTCATATTGGAAGCACGCAATGAAATCATCCGCGTAACGCACCAAATACGCCTTACCTCGGCATGATCTCTTAAACCGCCTTTCAAACCATAGGTCCAAAACATAATGAAGCTAAATGTTAGCAAGCACGGGCGATACCAGTCCGCCTTGTGGCGTCCCTTCCTCACTCGCACTTACTACCCCATCCTCCATCACCCCCGCCTTGAGGAACCGCCTGATGATTCGGAGAAAGCAAGGATCGGCGATTCGATGCTCCAGGAACCGCATCAGATGGACGTGGCTAACATGATCGAAGAATCCTTTGATGTCCGCCTCCACCACCCACTGCGTACCCTCCCAGGTCACGATCTCCGCTACTCGCCTCAACGCATCATGAGCACTCCGGTCGGGCCGAAATCCATACGAACACTCACAGAACTCCGGCTCCCAGATCGCCTGCAGGATCTGGCTAAGCCTATCCTGCACCAATCTGTCCTCAAAGCTGGGAATCCCCAGCGGTCGGTATCGACCCTCCCCCCTTTGGTAGGTATACCCGCCTCACCGGTTTAGGCCGATAGCCCAAACTCCGAACTCGTCTGGATAACTCCTGAATCCGTTCTTCCAGACCCTCCCGATAGTCTGCTTTCCTCTCCCCATCCACTCCGGGCGCCTTTCTCTCCTCCTGGCGCTCAAAACTGGATCGCAATCCCTCCGGATCAAAGAGCATCCCCATCAATGAGGTCAGTCGCTCTCCCCGAAGCTCTCGCACCTTCTGTGTCAAACGGGTCAGTTGTGTGGTCATGGTTTCTTCCGCCCTGCGTCGGCCCATGTCTCCCTGACCTGTTCTCTCAAACCGGCACCCCTTTGCTCCGTCTGCATTACCAGACCTCATCGCTCTTATGGGTGCCTCCGACTTCCGACAGCCTCCCCCCTCTTCCCTGCTTCTTACACTTGTCCAAGGGTGCGCTTTCTTCTGCGCCGACTGTCGGATCTCCCTGGTTACCACGTAGTTTCCATGTGAAGCTCGACACGGCCTAAGACCCCGGGGCGGCCCCTTGCACTCGCCTCTCTCGCACAAAGGGCTGTTGCCTGCTGGCCCATAAACACCATCGGCCTCTCCCTTGACTGTCTTATCGGGAGTCAACACCTTCACGGTCAGCATGACCTGGCACCATTGCACCTCGCTTCCTCTCCTGCCTACGCATCAAGCACCCTGTTACCAGGGTACCTGCAAGGCTGGATTCCAGGCCCGTGGCTATCGGCTACCTGGATAGGCTTCCCACCTACAAGACTGCGCGGCCTTGCCAGGCCGCAACTTATGGATGACCTCAAAACTTCGCTGACAGGAATACTTTGTGGCAAATGCCTTACCCTCATTTCTCTCCTTGATTCTTCCCTTTTTTTGAAGTAGTTATGGATTGATAATGATGCTTAGCGAGTTGACCTGGAACGATAATAAGTGCACCTTTGAAACCCTCAGTGGGGATGTACTCCTTGCCTGAGATAAGCATTAGGGCGGTTGCCCGGAGGCTCGGAGTGCCACGGTAGACCCTTCACTGTATTATGGCGGCAGGTTTGGAGAAATAGCAGCATTATGCCAGTGAAACAAAATGAATCTCAGCCCACTGTCTGGGAAATCATGATGGAATTTGCCAGAGAAACCGGACTCTCACCAGCAAGCAGTACACCGAGGCGCTACTTATGGACCGACGCATTCGCGGTCTGCAACCTTCTCGGCCTTTATCAGGAGACCGCCCATGATTATCTTTTTGACTTAACTGCAAACACTACTAAAGCCTTTGACGGTCTTTCGCTTACGCTTCTTCCAATGTGTGGTTTGCTTGAGTCAAAATAGCAGCAGTCACCTTCTTCAAGAATGTAGCTCTTACCATTGTAGACAAGTTCGGTCTTTCCCTCAAGCACAAAAAGCAACTCCTCCCCTTCATGGGCTCTGGGCTTCTCCGAGAATTCGGATGAAGAAGTGAGGATATAGGCACCCATTAATCTATCCTTCGTTCTGAAATTGATGGAATCGAATAGGCTATCGGCTACCGTGGAGGGAATAGTAACCCTCCGCCGTTCGTCGGCCCTCACGATAGCTGGAGCTTCCTCTTCCAGGAGTCCTTCTCCGCCGATAAAAGAAAAGACACTCACCCCAAGAGCATGGGCAATCGTTACCAACGTGCCTATCGTTGGCTCCCTTTTCATGTTCTCAATCTGCGACAGGTAACTTGTGGTAAACCCTGCCTTCTTCGCCAGAGCATTCAAACTCAACCCTTGCTGCCGTCTGAAGTATTTGATTCTGTCGGAAATGTCGCGAAAAACGTCCCTTATCTTTTGCTCTGGTCCATCCATCATTTTCCTCTCTGGCCCATCCATGTGGCGGAAAGTCTACCTGATAGTTGCATAGAAAAGTCTCCAAAAGACGGTTGGGTGTGTTGGGAAACCTTTATAGCGGTACCTCTAAATGTATCGCAACTTCCGTTCCAAGTGTATGACAGAAGTCACCTATGGTGACGTCGCGTGTTGCCTAAAAAATATCTAAATAACCCGCTTGGTAAAGGTTGGAAGACATACCCAACCGCTTTTCCAATGGAACGTTAGGGTCTACTGTTGCATAGTACGCATGTCAACATAGATGGTCTATCATCAAGACTGTCAGGGCCGTACTATATTGCTTTGATTCTATGCGCTCTAATGTCCACCATAGCACAATATAGAATGACAATCCACCGCTTTGTTAATGGATAGGGTTAGCCCCTGTCGCCTTTTCTAGTTGCTACGGTAGTTTCAGGTCACATGAGCAAAACCACCACCCAGCCAACCGAGAAACACCGCCGACCCCTATTCGTAATAATCCGGCGCGATCTTGAGCGTTCCCCACGAAACGGGATCGTGACCCGGTATGATCAACATGCCTTCCTGCCGCATGTGCTGAAGTTTTTCTACAGTCCGAACAGCCATCTCACTGTTCCAATATATGCCGGGCAACGAGCTCTCCTCGAGCTGCACCCCCATTTGCACGGCATCACCCGCAAGGACTATCTTGCCGGATTTCGGGAGGGTCACGACCATGGACTGATGTCCGTCCGTATGCCCTCTCGTATCAAAGCAGACCAAAGAGCCGTCGAAGAAGACATCCACCTCCTCGTGGTCCCGGGGCTGGGTATACTTGTAGCTTCGCGTGTCCTTGTAATCATTGAACACATATCCCCCTTCAAGGCTCTCGGGCCACCACGCAGCCCGTAACCCCCGCTTCCGGACAATGAAGGTGACTTGGGGGAATAGGGTCATCCCTCCGCAGTGATCCAGGTGCATATGGGAGAGCACCACGTATTTCACGTCCTCCGGTTTGTAGCCCAACTTGATGAGCGACCCGTCCATCCGCTGCTCCGGTGTGGTCTCCGCATCTTTGAGCGTGGCCGGCGGCTAATGTCCGATTGTTGGAGCCGTGTGAAAGAGTACCAGTCCTTTCGGATGATCAGTGACAAACATCGGAATGGGAATGGTGACAGGTATTCCCACATTTCGCTTAGGGGTCAGGTGGCCCGTGTCGGGAACATGGACCTTCCCGCAATCAAGGATGAATAACTTCATCAGTCACTCGTTTGGATATCCATCCTGTTGAGAGATCACGGCGTAGATCCGCCGGCCTGCTTTCATCTCATGCAGCCGTAACGGATTCCGCTTCTCTTATGGCATAACACCTTCCAATCCCAGCTCCGCAATCCTCTCCCGTTTTACCGCTCCCGTCTGGTAGTCGAAACCCATGGCATCATAGAACCGTTTCTTTAGGTCTTCCATATCAAGAGTCAGGTCCTTGAAGACGCCAACCTTGAAGGGTGGTTTGCCCTCTATCCTCGGGGGCATAGTGAAGTCGCTAGGTTTGAATCCTTCTCGTACATTGAAGGCCTGCTGCAGTGTCGCGATTCGGTAACCCGCCTTTATGAACTCCTCCGGTGTCAAGTCCCAGCCGGTAACGGCGCTCGTAATGTCCATGAGAGGGAAGTTCAAGCCATCGACGGCGAACATGCAGGCGCCGGAGGCATTGATGAGGTGGCGAAAGCTGGCCAGAATGGCATGGGCCTCTCCCTTGCCCTCGGGGTTGTACTTGTCCATGGACTTGGGGAGCCCCAGACCGTAGAGGATGGGATCCTTCGGCCATGCCATCTCGACATCGTAGGTTCCGCCGCGGGTATGTCTTCCAGGACTAGCATCCGCCACGTAGGTCGCTCCCCAGCCGGGAGACTCGCGGGGGTCATGCATAGCGACCATCTCACCGCCGATGTGCATGGCGAACTGCTCTGCTCCTCTGCCGATCTTCGGCGCGGCAATCCGGGCCCCTTCAGCGAGGATATCACCTATCCCTTCGCGTCTGATCATCTTTTCCAGCACGGAAACGATAGCCTCTGAATTACCCCAGGTTAGCTCGATCCCGTCCGTATCCGACTTGGTCAGAATGCCATTCTCGTAGCACTCAATGGCAAAGGCGATCACCGCACCGGCGGAGATGGTGTCGAGTCCGTGGAGGTTACAGAGATCGTTCGCGTAGATGATGGATTGCATGTCGTCGTTGAGGCACAGGGAGCCGAAGGCGGCGACCGTCTCATATTCCGGCTTGTGGCCATTGTGGACCGCATACGGTCCGCCGGGGACATTCATGATGGCACCGCAGGCTATGGGGCAGCCAAGGCAGGCATACTTCTTTGTCACGAACTTCTCCATGACCTCGTAGGCGAGATTGCCCCATTTCGGTTCCGGGAAATCCTCTATGTTATTCCCGGCCCAGTTCTTTATGGGGGCACCGTGCATCGCCAGGTGGGGGAGCATCGCACCCGGTGTTCCGCTGTAGCTCAGCACACTATACAGGGGGGAAGGTGAATCCTTGGCCTCCTGGAGCATTCTCTTGGTAAGGCCTTTCACCTTCTCACTGTCAAAGATTGCCGGCTTGTGAGATCCCTTGCAGACAAGGGCCTTCAGGTTCTTTGAGCCCATCACTGCCCCAAGACCCGACCGGCCCGCAGCCCTGCCCGAATCGTTCATGATAGCCGCTATCCGGGAGAGCCTCTCGCCACCCATTCCAATGCATGCAACCTTCAGCTTCTGATCGCCATTCTCCGACCTGATCAGTGTCTCGGTCTCGGCGGCGTTCTTTCCCCAGAGGTGGTCGGCCTTTCTGAACTCCACCTTCTCGTCAGTGCAATAGAGATAGACGGGGGCATCGGCCTTTCCCTCGAAGAAAATGGCGTCATAGCCCGCTGCCTTGATTGCCGCAGCCATGTCGCCGCCACAGTTTGCATCTCCCCAGTACCCGGTAAGAGGGGACTTGCCCATGGTGGTGAACCGGCTTGTCGAGACAACTCCCGATCCCGTCAGAGGGCCTGTCCCGATCCCCAGTATGTTGTCGGGGCCAAGGGGATCCGCGCCTGTCTTCATCCTCTCCATCAACACTCGCGCCCCCAGGCCGTACCCGCCGATGTAGCTCCTCGCCATCTCCTCGGTCAGTTCCTCTTCGCGGGTCTTCCTGTTCGTCAGGTCGACAAAGAGCAGCTTGCCCATATGTCCGTACCGAGCCTTCATTTGAAATCCTCCTGATGTGGTGTCAGTAGAACACTATGGATTACCTCACACTTCTTTCAGTATCTTAAGAGAGATCATTTCTTCGACGACTCCCTTCTCTTTTTCCGCCTGTGCCTTCATGTGAGGCGTTTGCATGTGTGCTTGCAGTGCATCGACGCTCTCCCATTTTTCGATGAACGTGACGACGTTCTTCTCCAGCTTCTGAGGTGGTACACCGGTTTCCTCGACGTCTGCCGTAAGAAGATACTGGTAGCACCCCTTCTCCTGGCGGACAGTGGGCGCGAGGGTGCTGAAAAGCTGCAGGAACTCGCCAAGTTTACCGTCTTTGATGCGTAGTGAAGCGATCACGTGGATCATATCGTTCTCCTTTTGTCCAACCCGGCTGATCGGAGCTGTGCGAGGTCCCGATTAGCTTTACGTTTACTTGCCCATGTACTTCAAGGCATTTCTTCCCGCAATCCGTCCCGAGTTCAGGGCAAATGCAGAGGACAGACCTGAGGACACCGCCATACAGTAGCTGTCTCCCCACATTCCTGCGGCGTCGAAGCCACCAGCATAGAGGCCGGGGATGACTCTGCCTTTCTTGTCCAGGACTTCCATATGGTCGTTGATGCGGATGCCACCCATGGTGCCTAGGAAAACCGTCCGGGCCTTGACGGCGTAAAACATAGGTCCCTTGAGGGGACGCAGGTATCTCTGGTCCTTTGCGAATAGATCGTCATGGCCCTTAGCACAAAATTTATTATACTCCTCAACCGTCGCTCTTAGAACAGTAAGCTCGACCCCTATCTTCTTGGCGAGTTCCTCTATGGAGTCCGCCATGAACACCTCTGTGCTGCCCCGCTCGACAGCGGCCGTAAACTCCTTATCGAAGTCGAGGGGCCGGGTCCCGGGGGGATTATCCATTCCTACGCTCTTGTGAATCCCATTCTCGAGAAGTCTTTGCTTGATGGAATCATCAAGGAGATGCCAGGTAAAGCCCTCCTTTTGCCGGGCGCTCGCATTCCCGATGGAGCTGTCGTAGAAGCCGATTCCTTCGTCGCAGAAGCGCATCCCCCGAGGGTTGACCCATAGATCCGGTTGCGCCGCGGCAAGCTCTATGGCATTCTTCATGGCAAACTCGGCTCCCGCAGGACCCGCGGCGAATAGCTCAAGCAGCCCCATGCCTTCTTCGGCAGCACCCACTTCCCACGCCATACGGATGCCATCGCCTGTCTTGTCAACATTGCCTACGGGGAGCACGTTGACATCCAGATCGAAACCCGCGTATTTCTTGATCCATTCCTTGTTGTTTGCGTAGCCGCCGCTCCCGATAATGACGGCCTTCGTCGCAACCTCGAACTCCTCGCCGTCCTGCTCGACAACGACGCCGGTGATGCGATTCCCTTCTTTGAGAAGCCTTTTGACAGGCGTTCCCGACCTGACGTCGACATCCTTCTCCTTAACCCTCGTTGCGAGAACCTTGACGAGGGCCGCTCCGTGTCCCTTTATGTAATGATACGTCCGAGGGGCGTGAGGCAGGTTGATGGTCGCATCAACAAACTTAACGCCTTCCTCCTGCAGCCAGGCAATCATATTCCCGGACTCATTGACGATGGCCCGCACCAAACGGGGATTTGCCCGCCAGTGGCTGTACTCCATGATGGCCTTAAATGCCTCATCCCGGCTGTACATGATGTATCGTTGCCGCTGCATCTCGCTCTCCACGGCGAAGGTGCCTTCGAAGAAATTCGAGGTCCCGCCCAGGGAACGCTGCTTTTCAAATAGAATAACTCTTGCACCGCCTTCGACAGCCGTGAGGGCCGCTGCAAGGCCCGTGGCGCCGGAGCCGACGACCACGACGTCAGTTTCTGTGGGTACTACGCTCATCTCTCTTCTCCCTCAATAGACGGATCGTCGGACGTAAGACGTCCGGTCGCGTTCGCTCCCTAGGACGTAGGACGTGAAAAACACAAAAGATTCTTTGGCATTTACGTCCCACCTCCATTGTGATATCCAGCCGGGTACCCGAGCGGCAGCCGGGTGGCAGCGGACGTCCCACGTCCTACGGTCTTTCCTACCCTCTCATCTCCTTGATGATGTTCCGGCACATCTCTGCCCAGAAGTGTGTGTCGGGGAAGAAGAGGAGGACCTTCGTGCCATTCGCGAGGGTTGCCTTGGCGCTCGCAAGGTCGGCTTTGGGCCATGCCATACCGATGACGGGAATGCCTGCTTTCTGGGTAAGGGGCATTACCTTGTCGAAGGCCTCTTTCATATAAGGATGCTGCCATTGGACCTTCTCGCCCTTCTTCGTCACCATGGAGTTTGCAATATCCCCGAGGCCGAGGCCAAGACCGTCCGTACCAGGTTTGAGAAGAGCGATGATCTCTTCTGCGTTATCAATGCCCTCCACGTCTTCAAGTAGCGGGATGAACATGACGTTGTCATTCGAATAGGCCATGTACTCCTCCCAGGCTTCCTGAGAGTAGTAGGAGCCCCGGATGGCAGGACACATGCCTGCTTTACCCTCGGGGGGATAGCGCATCGCATCGAGGGCCTTCTTCGCATCTGCCGCATTAAGGATGTGGGGAACAAAGATGCCCTTCGCGCCTGACTCCACAGCGGAGCGAATGAGGAAGGGATTGTTCTCGCCTACTCTGACGAGGGGGGTAAGCCCTGATGCTTCCGCAGTTCTGATGAGCATGACCATGGTCTCGGGGTTGACCCGGGAGTGCTCCATGTCGATCATGACGAAATCAAAACCGGCGTAGCCGACGATCTCGATGAGATCGGGGTCGTGGCTATACATCTGCATGCCGAGTGGTGTCTGGTTGTTCTTTAAAGCTTCGAGAACCTTGTTCGGTTTGTGGATGAATGTTCCCATGTGTTACCTCCCTCTATTATCAATAACCGGTTTGATGGCCTTGCCCGACTGCATGTCGGCAAAGGCTTCGTTGATCTGCTCCAACTGATACTTGTGGCTCACGATGTCGGCAAAGGGGTACTTGGTTCGTCTGTTCTTGATAAACTGAAGGGCCCTATAGAAGTGCTGGATGGCTGCTGATACACTGCCGATGAGGGTAAGGCCTTTGCCCGTGATAAGACCAGGGGCGACAGGAATAGTCGTTGCAGAGTTCTGACCGAGGACAAGGTATCTGCCCCCTTTCTGGATCATGTCGAGCCCTTCGTTGAAGGCCATGGGGACACCGGAGCCCTCAACGACTAGTTCGGGTCCTCGGCCATTGGTGAGGGCAAGGACCTGCTCCTTTCTCTGGGCAGGATCTTTCACCTCATCGATGTTGATCACCGCTGTTGCTCCCCACTTGAGGGCGAGATCGAGTCTGCCGGCAGGGGCACCGATGACGATCACCTTCCCCGCGCCGCCTTCAACTGCCATGAGGGTAGAATAGAGACCGATGGGACCTGCTCCTTGAATGGCGACGTTCTCCTGAAAACGGACACCACCCAGTCTTTCATAGCCGGCAACGACACTGCGGAAGGCACAGCCGACACCGACTGCTTCTTCTTCGGTGAGCTCTTCAGGGACCTTCACTACCTTCGTGATGGGGGTGACGTACTCGTATTCGGCAAAGCCACCGCGTAAGGCAACGGGAGGGGCAAAGCCGTAGCCCTGTCTTTTTGCACAGTGGACCTGGTCACGGGCGACCTCACACCAGTAGCACTCCCCACAGTCGGCGTGGGCCCACATGATGCGATCACCTACTTTCAGGGGTTCACCGGCGATGTCGATGGTGCGTCCTTCACCGAGCTTCACTATCCTGCCGATGGTCTCGTGACCCTGGATGTTGGGGAGGGGCGGCTTGATGGTGAGGGTGCCGTGGGACTGGTGGATATCGGTGCCGCAGATACCGGCCATCTCTACCTTGACGAGGATGCCTCGTGGTTCGACGTCCGGGATGGGGACCTCACGGATATGCACCGGTTTGTTGTACTCTTCGAGTACTGCTGCCTTACAGGTTTTGGGGATTGATGACATGGTATGTTCCTCCTTTGTGGAATTATTCGATCAGCTCACAAGCCCCCCATCTATATTGATGACGGCTCCTGAAATGTAGGATGCGTCTTCTGAAGCGAGGAATACGGCGGCGGCGGCGATCTCATCGGCGGCGGCATACCTCTTCATGGGAACCCCCTTTGCGAGCTCGTAGAAGCGAGGGTCATCCTTCGTCATCTCGCTCAGGGTCAATCCGGGGGAGAGCGAGTTCAGGCGGATTCCAAACTCCGCATAGTCGTTGTTGAGGCACCTCGTCAGGTGGTCCATACCTGCCTTAACGAAGCAGTAGAACGGAGTTATGTCCGACGGCCTCGTCGCCAACTTCGAGCTCATGTTGATGACACATCCGCCACGCTGCTTCTGCATGATGGGAAGGACCTCCCACATGCAGAGAAGGTATCCCAGTCCGTCGACGCTCATGATCGCCCGCCAATCATTGGCGGTGCATTCCTCGAGCCTCTTTGGCAGGAGTATGCCCGCGTTATTGACCAGGATGTCTATGCGGCCGTAATTCGCCATTGCCGTATTCACCATACGCTTGACTTCGTCTGCCTTGGAGACGTCCGTCTTGACGAAGATGGCTTCGCCGCCTGCGTCGATGATCTTCTGCGTATTCGCTTTGAGTTTCTCTTCTCTTCTCGCCGAGAGGACGACCTTTGCCCCCTCACGAGCGAAGCGACAGGCGATTGCCTCACCTATGCCTGAGCTGGCGCCAGTAACTATTGCCACTTTTCCTTCGAGCTTTCCTGTCATCTGTTCCTCCTTACACCACAATACCGCCATCTACGTGAAGGGTGAGTCCTGACACGTAGGATGATTCGTCACTCGCAAGCCAGAGGGCGGCGTTTGCCTGATCCCTGGGAACACCGTGCCTTCTCAAGGGAATGAAATCCCTCGCGAGAGCAGCAAACCCCGGGGCAAATCCATCCTCCGTGTTATCCCAGATCGTCATGCGACTCAAAGTCGCCCCAGGGCAGAGGATATTCATACGGATACCGTAGGGGGCATACTCCATGTTGAGGGCCTTTGTCATGATGTTGATGCCTGCCTTGGCAAAACAGTAGAAAGGCTCAAACCCTCCCGGTCTCACCGATGCTTTTGAGCCGAGGTTGATGACGTTGCCGGCCCCTTGAGCCTTCATGATGGGAAGGATCTCCCACATGGTGTAGCAATGGGAAAGGCCGTGGACATTGGTCATCGCCCAAAAGTCCTCGGGGTTAGATTCATAGAAATGTCTGCCAATGTGGTATCCGGCGTTATTGACCAGGATGTCGATGCGGTTGTACTTGGCCATTACCGTCTTGACCATCTGCTTTATGCCGTCGTGATCGAGAGAGTCTACGTTGATGTAGGTCGCTTCTCCCCCGGCGTCGTTGATCACCTTGGCATTTGCCTCGCCTATTTCCGGCTCGATGCCGGTCATGACGACCTTTGCCCGTTCTTCAGCAAAACGGAGCGCAATCGCCTCACCGATCCCAGAGGTAGTGCCCGTCACAATGGCCACTCTTCCTTCAATCCTTCCTCTGCCTTTTTCCGTCATTTCGACCTTGTCAATGGCCATAGAATCTCCTTTGCATATAAATGGGGCTCGCGTCGCCCCCTCTACGCGACCCACTTCGTGGGTGCCCCGGCTCGCAGAGACTCCCCCTCATAAAAAGGAAGGGGCGGAAAAGATGTTGCGGACTCGCGTCGCCCCCTCCATCCAAGCTTGCTCTCGCGGGCAGGCCCGCGATAGTCCTTGCTTCTTTGAAGCCTTCCCCTCAACACTCGCTGCGCTCGTAGATACCCACGACCGCGCGAGTCGTAGGAATCTATTATCAGCTTCCCAGATAGGCCTTCCTTACGATATCATCGCGCTTCATTGACTCGATGTCGCCCTGTCGCACGACTTTGCCCACCTGGAGTGCATATGCCTTCGACGCCACCCCGAAGGCAAGGTGAACGTTCTGCTCCACGAGAAGCACACTGACTCCCTTCTTGTTGATGTCCCGAATTACTTCACCCAGTTGTTCTATTACTATAGGTGCAAGCCCGAGAGAGGGCTCGTCCATGCACAAGAGTTTCGGTTTGGCCATCAGCCCCCGGCCTATAGCGAGCATCTGCTGCTCGCCTCCGGAAAGAGTTCCTGCGTTTTGGCCCTTCCGCTCTCGCAAGATCGGAAAGAGGCGGTAGACCTCTTCCAGATCTTCGTCGACGTTGTCTTTCCCTCTCGCGCTCGCACCGAGCCTAAGGTTCGTCAGCACGCTCAAGTAGGGGAAGAGCTGACGTCCCTCGGGTACAAGGCTGATACCGAGCCGCACGATGTCTAAGGGCTCCTTGCGATCGATCCTCGTGCCGTTGAACCATATATCCCCTGACGAAAGGGGCGCAAGACGGGACAGGGCATTCAGAATAGTGCTCTTGCCCGATCCATTGGCGCCTATAATACTTACTATCTCCCCCTCTTTCACTTCAAGGGAAATGTCGCTGATGGCCATCGACTTTCCGTAATGGACGGTAATATTCTTTATCTCAAGCATGGTCGCCACCGAAATAGGCCAAGACAACGTCCTTGTTCTCCCTGACATCTTTTGGCAATCCTTCACAGATCTTCTGGCCGAAGCTGATCACGACCACGCGGTCGCACAAATCGAGTATCTGCATGTTGTGCTCCACGATGAGGACCGTGATCCCCCGCTCCCTCATGCTCCTGACATTCGCCAGAGCCGATTCGATTTCGGAGGGGTTCATCCCGGCTAAGGGCTCATCCAATAAAACAAGTTTTGGCCGGGTCGCCAAGGCTCGGGCCACGCCGAGCATCTTTTGATACCCATGGGGCAGGTTTCTCGCAAGCTCGTCCTTTACCCCATCGAGGCCTACATCCTTCAGGATCTCCATTGATTCCTCAAGTATCTGTGCCTCCTTGCGGCGATAGGACGGGGTATTGAAATAGATGGAGAGGATACTTGAATAGGGTCGGAGGTGGAACGACGCGGACACGTTCTGAAGGACCGTGAAGTCCCTGAAAAGCGGGTTGAGCTGAAAGGTGCGGCCGATGCCCAGTGCGGCGACCCGGTGGGGTTTTTCGCCGGTGATATCCTTGCCCCGATAGATCACTCGTCCTTCTGTGGGCGTGGAGACGCCGGTGATCAGGTTGAAGAGGGTCGACTTTCCGGCGCCGTTGGGACCGATGAGGCCCACAATTTCGCCTTTCTCGACTTCTAGGTCGAATCCGGAAACAGCCGTAAGTCCGCCAAATTGCTTGGTGAGGCCGATGGTCTCAAGCAGCATGAGCAGCCTCCTTCCCCCTTCCGAACCACGATCGGACGACCCGCGGCAGTGAAACGAACCCCTGGGGAATACCGTAGACGACGGTGAGTAGTATTGCTGCAGAGACGAAAGGAGAATACATCTTCAGGTCCCGGGAGAATTCGGGAAGGAGGTACAGGATGAAGGTGCCCACAATGGGTCCTGCGAAACTCCCCGTCCCGCCGACAAGCCAGTAGACAAGAAACCACATGGTCCCCATGAGGCCGAAGTTCGACGTGCCGATGGTGAGGTTGTAGTGGGCGTAGCCAGCGCCGGCGAGACCGACAAAGAAACATCCCACACCGACGACAAAGATCCGGTACCACGCTTCGTCGATACCCACGCTTGACGCGACCATGTGAGACTGGGCTATGGCCTTCAGGTTTGTGCCGATCCGGGAAAACTCCAACCGGTACAGGGCGAGCAGGCAGACTACGGTCAGACCAAGAAAGAAGTAGTAGCCGATTGCCTTCGAGCCGCCGAAGATAGGTTGAACGCCGTAGAGACCGGCATAACCGCCCGTCCAGCGGCTAAGGGCGTAGATGATCTGTATCACACCCAGTCCAAAGAAGAGACTTGCCATGGCATAGTAAAAGGCCCGGAGGCGGGCGAAGGGATAGCTGATGAGTATGCCCAGGGCCATGGTCACGAGTCCCGCGGCCGGGATGGTGATGTAGGCAGGCACGCCCCACAGCTTGGATGCCACCCCCGCGCAATAGGCGCCCACGCCCATGAAAGCCCCGTGGGCCAGCGGTATCTGGCCGGAGGTCGTGATCGTCCGGAGGCTCGAGGAGGCGATCACGTAGATGAAGGTGAGGGTGAGGATATGGAGGGTATAAGGTGAGTCGAAGACGAGCGGGACCAGGCACAGTACAACGAGAAACCCGAGCCATGTAGCAGGAACGGACCATTTGCGGCTCATCCCTGCCGCCGAACCTGTTCCTTCGGACGATTCGGCATCACCTGCGTCCTCGACGTCGTGGCCGAAGAACCCTCGAGGCCGCAAAAGAAGAAGCACGGTCACTATGATTACCGCAACGGCATCGCTCGCCGCACCCTGAATGAACAAAGGCAGGACCGCGTCGAGGGTGCCCAGAAGCAATCCCGTAATAAAGATCCCACTTATGCTTCCGATGCCGGCTAGAACAACCAGGACGAGCACTTTGTTCAGCATGGCGTCGCCCATGAAGGGACTGAGCTGCAGATAGGAGCCCATGAGGCAACCTGCGAGTGCTGCGAGCCCGCAGCCCAGGGCAACGGCGATCATCGAGATTCTGTGGACGTTGATGCCTTGCAGCAGGGCGCCCTTCATGTTCTGGGAGATGGCCTGCATCTGGTGGCCTAATCTCGTGCGGTTTACGAACCAGGAGACTACCCCCAGAAGAATCATGCCCAAAAGGAAAGAGACGATCCTCTGGTAACTCACGGATACGGGCCCGGCTTTGAGGATACCATCGACGAAAGCCGGCAGAGCCTGCACCTTGCCCCCCTCCAGTATATTGATGGAGGTCTGCAGCACGATGATGATGGCAATGCACACCATCATAGTGCGGTTAAAGTTCCCCACAAAAGGTCGAAAGAAGTACTTTTCGAGGAGTGCCCCGAAGGCGGCCATGACGAGTACCGACATCGTCAAGGCGGCCCAGGGGTTGAATCCCAGGCTCGTGATGATCTCGTAGCCGAGATAGCCGCCGATCATATATACCGCCCCATGAGCGAAGTTGAGTATCCCCAGCATGCTGAAGAGAAAGGCAAAACCCACAGCGGTGAGGATGTACATGGATGAAAGCATCAGTACATTGATTACGGTTGTGACAATCATCTGTTCCATTACTTCAATCGTCCCCTAGACGTGTCGTTTCAGTGTTATGGGGGCGGAAGCGAGTCCCGCCCCCGGTGATTGGAGATCAGTTATGGAAGAGGACCGGGATCCAGCCATCCCTTATACGTGGCCTCTCCATTCATGAACACCTGATACTGAAGGGCGTGGCTCATAGCGTGGCCCTTTATGCCGTATGTCTGCTCGCCACTAATGGTTCCCTTTCCAAAGATCGTATCCACAGTCTTCATCTTTTCCCATGTGGCTCGCACCACGTCAGGATCAATGCTGTCGGCGGCTTTGATGACGCCCACGAGGGCCAACAATCCGCTCGGTCCAAGAGGCGCATAGATCTGTTTCGCCCCGGTCCTCTTGTTATATACCTCGTCAAAGTAAGCCGGGTTGCCCGGAGCATTCGGCTGGTTTACGCAGGTCAACACGTTGGTCGCCGCCGACTTGCCGGTAATCGCTATGAGATCGGGTGGCTCCATGATCAGACCGCCCACGTATGGCTTGGTGTTCCCCAACTCCCGAAGGGCCTTGACGATATTGCCAAAGTGGGGCGGAGCGCCGTTGACCTGCAATATGGCATCTGCATCCTTAACTGCGTTGGCCTTCGCTGCGATGGGACTGCAATCCTGGATCTCGTTGGAGTATGTAATAAGGTCGCCCACCTGAGTAATCCCGTTCTGGGCGAGTACATTCTTGACCAACGGTATGAAGGTCGCATTGGTGCCGTCATCCGGTGTGATGATCGCCACCTTCTTCACATTAGGAAATTCCATCTTCATGGCCCTGATGGGCACAGAAGAGCCGTTCAATGTGCTCAATCCACCAAGAAAACCATAGGGACCAAGGTCGCCTGGCTGGCACGCAGAGAGGTCCAGGACATAGAGTACCTTGTTGGCGTTGAATATTGCCCCTGCGGCCGGCCCGAAGTAGGCTCCCGGTCCGAGAACAAACTTCACCTTCTTGTCAAAGGCCAATCTTGTCGCGCCGGCGGTGGTACCTTCAAGGCTGCTTTTGTTATCCTCAAGCACTATTTCGATGTTATATCGCTGACCCTTGACCGTGACCCCACCCTTGGCGTTGATTATGTCTGCCATGTGCTGGAGGTCCTTTGAATCCGGGGCATCGAGGAACGAATACCAGCCCGTCAGACTCTTGAGGGAACCTACTTTGAGAACCTTGGCCCCACTGCCCTTCGTTTGAGCCTGGGCAGCTACGGACATGCTACCTATCAGCAAGAACGCCAACCCGACACACACACTTACCTTTAATACACTCTTCAGCTCCATTTGATCCTCCTTCTTTTTTGACCGCAACAACTTGTGATTTGTGGGTCTCTTGAACGCGTGATGATTGCCTGTAGAACCTATCAACCGCCTGCGACCACCTCCTTTTCGTTGTCCCTGTCACGCCCCACTCAAAAGGATCGGCATCCGGACTTCCCGCCCTGTGTCAAGAGTACGATCCCTCTTGGAGATTTCATTGTTGGGCGCTGATAACTCTGGGTTATTGCCTGCAATTGACACAGGTTTCGTTGCACTGTACACTCGAAGGGCTTCATAGGACTTGATCGTCGTCACCCCCGTTTTGGTGAATCCTGCTCGACTATTCGTAGTACTCCGGCGCCTTCTTCAGCCCCTTCCACACTTCCGGATCGTGGCCGGTGATGATCTTCATTCCTTCTTTCTCCATGTGGTTCAGCTTCTCGATAGCCCGGGCAATCTTCTTGGTATTTCCCGACTGGGAGTAGTAGACAATCAAACACTTCGTACCAGTAGTCTCTTTTCACCGGTTCCAACGGTTCATTAGGAAGGATTCAATGCGACCTAACATCGTCTTCAGCTTATAACTGTCAGCTAAGCCAATCGACATTCTACGTTCTGGTGCCCCACCGACTATGTTGTAGGCGGTACACTGATATAGTTAGAATATCATAATATTTTATGCATGTTGCGCCAATAACCAATCCAAATAATCGTCTAGAGTTGACAAGTATCAGCGTCACCTATGGGAAGTATTGTAAACTCATAGTTAAAATAAATCAAGAAAAAAATCTGTGTTTTTTAAAAGATAGAATTCCGTTGGATATTCCTTTTTCAATAAGACACTACTTCAATTTCATTTTGACAAATCACACCTATTCAGCTTGTGAATTATCGCTTGAAAGGTTGTATTGTGAGTCGAAAAGCAAGAATGACGAGGAAGAAGTCAATGAGGCAACTGTCCAAGTCCAATATGTTGGAGTGGTTTTGGCCACCATAAAACCGAGGATATCTTGCCACT
>JBEKDJ010000022.1:0-40799 GCA_050014415.1 Thermodesulfobacteriota bacterium
TTAATGTCTGTTTTTTCGGTCATCCCGAGCTTAATAATGAGACCATATTTATCTGGATATAATTCTTCAGGTCCTGGATTCCGGCTTTCGCCCTGTACACCATGCGGTGCAGGGCTTCCGCCAGAATGGTAGACAAAATCCTTTTCTACATTCGTCACTCCGGCGAAGGCCGGAGTCCAGTAATGGGTTATCCATTGAGCATTTTAGTGTCTATTTAATTATGGCCTCATTTGAATTTCGGGATCTTAGTTTTGGTTTTAAGAATTTCGTTTTAAATTTGACATTGCATTAGTTTTGATTTGAACTTTGAGCTTTGAAATTTGGCATTTTTTTTGGAGATATGCTGTGACCATTGGGAGATTTGGACTCAGAAGAAGAGACTATGACTTTCCACCCTTCAGACCGCCCAGTGAGGCAAACAGCCTTCTCTTGAGGGTGACGAGAGGATGTCCCTGGAACCGCTGCACCTTCTGCTCCATGTACAAAACCATGAAGTTTGAGATCAGGGATCTCGAAGAGATCGAATCGGATATCGAATTGGCGAAGGAGCTCCATGGGGATAGAATCCGTACCGTTTTCATAGGAGATTCCAATAGCCTTGTAGTGAAAACCAAGGTATTGGTTAGAATTTTAAGCAATTTATTCTCCTCCTTTCCGAATATTGAGCGGATAACCAGTTATTCACGGGCCAAGACCCTGGCTAAGAAGCCTTCAGAGGATTTGGTTGAAATCTGTCAAGCGGGTTTGAATAGACTCCATGTGGGTCTCGAAACCGGTGATCGAGAGCTTCTCAGAGAGATTGAAAAAGGGGCCACCCCAGAAGAGATGATCGAAGCGGGGAGAAAAGCAAAGCAGGCCGGATTTGAATACTCCCTGTATGTCTTGCTGGGGATTGGGGGCGAGGAGAGATGGGAGAAACACGCCAAGGGGACGGCAGGGGTGTTGAATCAAATCGACCCCCATTTTATCCGTGTCCGGACGTTCATCCCCCAGCCCGGGTCTCAACTATATGAAGCTATGGGAGTGGGCCGCTTTCAATCAGCAAGTCTAGAAACGATTTTGAAGGAGACAAAACTCCTTTTGGAGGAGCTTGGCGTGACCTCTCAATTCGTGAGTGACCATGTTTCCAACCTCCTTCCTCTGCATGGAAAACTTCCTGAGGAAAAAGAGAGGATGATTCAGATGGTCGATGATGCCTTAAGAAGTCTGGAGGAAAATGGTCTCATGAGAGAAGAGATGGAGACGCGAAGGCACTTAAAGAGCCTGTGACAAGAATAAACCGAATGAAGACGAATGAGCCGAATATTCGTCAAATTTGTTGTCATTCGAGCTATTCGTTATTTACTGCAGGTGGAGCAACTGGTGGCGGCACAACCGCCACAGGAGGAATCGGCGGTACTTTTGAATTTTCCGCTGCTGGAAAAGGCAAAAGCAGACATCATTCGATGGACTTTCTTGCTTTTACACTCAGGGCAGGCGACCTTCTCGGAAGCATGAAATACTAATTTCTCGAATTCTTTTTCACATTGCTTGCAGTGAAATTCGTAAATAGGCATCTCGAGGGCTCCTTTTGAATTTATCGTAACATTTCCTTATTCGATGAGCAAGAGAGCCTTGCTTTTCTAGCAGCCTCAATACTGCAATGATATCCAATATACCGAATCCTTCTCTATAACAAACACAGCATTCCCCTCATTGGAACACAGTCTCCTGCCGGGAGAGGGCGTGGGTGAGGGGAAGACATGCTATGTCCACCCCCATCTTGATCCTCTCCCCATAGAGGGGGAGGGCAGTCATTGGCAGATTTTCATCAGTCGAGTGTGGTGTACCCGTTGTCACCTATTACCTGAAAAATATTGACGCCAGAATAAAAAAAAAGGTATATAATATTCTTATTTTTTGAAAGGAGGGATTTTCTATGGCGGTGAAAGTGGGGATTAACGGATTTGGAAGAATAGGTCGAAATGTCCTGCGAGCAGGCCTGAATAAAAAGGATCTGGAATTTGTGGCAGTCAATGATCTGACCGATGCACAGACATTGGCCCATCTCTTGAAATACGATTCCGTCCACGGAAAACTTGGGGCACGGATAGAAGCAAAGAAAGATGCTATCCTGGTCGAGGGAAAAGAGATTAAAGTGTTCGCTCTCAAGGACCCGGGTCAGCTCCCCTGGAAAGATTTGGGAGTGGATCTAGTCCTCGAAAGCACGGGAAGGTTTACAGATCGAGCGGGCGGATCAAAGCATCTTGAGGCGGGTGCAAAAAAAGTGGTGGTTTCTGCACCGGCAAAAGACCCGGATATTTCGTTGGTTTTGGGAGTCAATGAGAAGGATTATGATCCTGCCAGGCATCATATCCTCTCCATGGGATCGTGCACTACAAACTGCCTCGCTCCCATTGCCAAGATATTGGTCGACGAGTTCGGGGTGGAGTACGGTCTGATGACGACCATTCATTCCTACACCAATGATCAAGTGATTCTCGATTTTCCACATCGAGATCTTCGTCGTGCAAGGGCGGCTGCGATGTCCATGATCCCAACAACCACAGGTGCTGCCACGGCCCTTTCTCTCGTTATTCCAGCCTTGAAAGGAAAGATGGACGGGATGGCGATCCGGGTTCCAACCCCCAATGTCTCTGTGGTCGATCTGGTGGTGCAGTTGAAAAAAGAAACGACAGCAGAAGAAGTGAACCGTGTTTTGAGATCCTATGCCGAGGGCAAATTGAAGGGGATCCTGGGTTTTTGTGAAGAGCCCCTCGTCTCGATTGACTTCAATGGAAATCCCCATTCTTCTATTGTGGATGGTCCATCCACGAAAGTGATCGGTGGAAAAATGGTGAAGATTATTTCCTGGTACGACAACGAATGGGGTTTCTCCAACAGAATGGCGGAACTGTTTTTGTATCTTTTCGGAAAGAAGTGACAGAGCCTACGGTCATTCTGAGGAGCAGAACGACGAAGAAGCGCGGATTTATAATTCTGATGCTTCACTTCCGTTCGTCGCTCAGAATGGCACCACATCCAGAGGAGTCATGTTTCTTCGAACTGTAAACCAACTTGAGTTGAAGGGGAAAAGCGTTTTTATTCGAGTTGATTTCAATGTCCCTTTGAACGAGAAAAATGAGATTACCGATGATACCCGGATCGTTCTCTGCCTTCCCACCATCCGATTTGTAGCCGAATCTGGAGGAAAAGCGATTCTTGCATCCCACCTTGGAAGGCCCAAGGGAAAGAGGGATCCCAAATTTGGTTTGGCCCCGGTTGCTGAAAGGTTATCCCGACTATTTGGAAAAAAAGTGGCTTTAGCCCCGGATTGTATTGGTGAAGAGGTTCAAAAACAGATTGGAGGGATGAAAGAAGGAGATATCCTTCTCCTGGAAAATCTCAGGTTTCACCCTGAGGAGGAGAAGAACGAAGAAGGTTTTTCAAGGGCCCTGGCTTCTCTTTGTGACGTATATGTAGACGATGCTTTTGGTGCCGCCCACCGGGCTCATGCCTCAACCGAGGGGATGACACGATATGTCAAGACCGTGGCTGCAGGTTTTCTGATGATGAAAGAGATCGAAAGTCTGGAGAAGGCCCTGATGAACCCGCAGAAGCCTTATGTAGCGATACTGGGTGGAGCAAAGGTTTCTGAAAAGATCGGAGTGATTCAAAATCTTCTGGATAAAGTGACAACTCTCCTGATCGGGGGAGGGATGGCCTATACCTTTCTTAAAGCTGAGGGATTCCAGGTAGGAAAATCCCTTGTCGAAGACGAGCAGACTGGATTGTCATTCAGCCTTCTTCAGAAAGCGAAAGGGAGGATCAAGTTTCTTCTCCCTTCGGATCACGTTGCTGCCGAGCGAATGGATATCCAGGCAAAGAGAGAAATCGTGAAGAACGATAAAATTCCTTCGGGCTGGGTCTGCTTGGATATCGGTCCGGAAACAGTAAAGACGTTTTCTGAGGAGATCAGATCTGCTAAGACAATCGTCTGGAATGGGCCTATGGGCGTCTTTGAAATGGAACCATTCAGTCTGGGTACTTTTGCCATTGCTAAGGCTGTCGCCAACTCCTCTGCCTTCAGCATTGTGGGTGGAGGGGACTCTGTGGCAGCGGTGAATAAAGCAGGAGTAGCCGAAAAGATCAGCCACATCTCAACAGGAGGTGGGGCGTCTCTTGAATTTCTCGAGGGGAAGAAGTTGCCAGGCATTGAAGCACTGAGGAGGGGAACACTTTAGCGCTTTGAAATGGAATAAGATAGGCCCCCGGTCAGAGATGCTTCCAAAGTTTTAGAATGCGGTCTTTTATATATTGCGGCATTGAAATGAAGTGAGTGAACAAGACGCTCCAATACTATTGGAGCCATCTGAATGATCCAGTTGAAGGTTTCCGCTCTAAAACTTTTCCACCATCCCTGTCCGGTGTTCTTTGGGAGTGATGTTAGAAAGCGCTAAATGTTACTGAGGAATGAATAATGAGAAGATTGCCATTTATTGCAGGAAATTGGAAAATGAATAAAACGGTCGGAGAAGCCCTCGATCTCGTCAAGGAATTGAAAGCCTTTCTTTTAAGAGTCAAAGAAGTGGAAGTGGCTATTGCTCCTCCTTTTACTGCGCTCTATGCTGTTCATAAGGAACTTGAAGGTTCTTCCATTCGTCTTGCTGCTCAGAATCTTTACTGGGAGGAAAAGGGCGCTTTCACCGGCGAAGTCTCTCCATCCATGCTCAAGGAAGTGGGCTGTCACTATGTAATCATCGGCCACTCGGAAAGGCGACAGTTTTTCGGGGAGACGGATGAGACGGTGAATCGAAGGATAAAAGCAGCACTGGGCTTAGGGTTGAAGGTGATCTTCTGTACGGGGGAGACCTTGAAGGAGAGGGAAGAGGGGAAGACCTTTTCAGTCGTTGATAGGCAGGTCGAAGGTGGGTTAAGAGGTTTGGGGGAGAATGAGGTCAAGGATATCGTCATCGCTTATGAACCTATTTGGGCTATTGGAACCGGCAAGACAGCGACTCCTGAACAGGCTGAGGAGGTGCATCGATTCATCCGAGAGAGATTAGAAAGGGCCTATTCACGAGAAATTGCACAAGGTATTCGGATCCAGTACGGCGGGAGTGTGACCCCGGAGAACATCAAAGCTCTGATGGACCAGAAGAATATTGATGGGGCACTGGTGGGAGGGGCAAGCCTGAAAGCAGAAACTTTCTCCAAGATTGTCAGATTCAAGGAAATGTGATATATCTATTTATCGATTTCAGATTTAAGATTTCAGATTTGAAATTCAATCTGCGATATGTAATCTTGAAACTTACATCAAATAAAGTAGTTTTAGATTTTTTTTTAGTTTCAATCTACAATCTAAAATTTGAAATCTTAAATCAGATAAGAGAGGATTGAATCTATGACCATTGTTATTATATTCCATGTTTTTGTCTGTTTTGCTCTCATTTTGATCGTTCTCCTTCAGGCAGGAAAGGGAGCAGAGATGGGGGCAGCTTTTGGAGGATCGAGTCAAACGCTCTTCGGAAGTTCAGGGGCGATGGGATTTCTAACGAAGTTGACGACCGTCGCCGCAGTGATCTTCATGATCACTTCCCTTGTTCTGGCTTTTAGCTCAACAAGGCGAGCGTCGAAGAGTGTGTTAGGGGAAAGGCCAGTGCAGTCGGTTCCTTCGGCACCTTCCCAAGTCCCGGCTCAGCCTCAAATTCCTCTACCCGAGCCGAAGAAATAGGCTAAAGGTTGGGATTGAGGTTGAGGTTAAGAAGTAGAGGGTTGTTAACAGGTGCTGATGGGTTAATTGTTTTTTCCTGGACCTAGACCTAAATTTTGATCCAACTATTCAATGCCGAAGTGGTGGAATTGGTAGACACGCCATCTTGAGGGGGTGGTGGGCGATCCCCGTGGGGGTTCAAATCCCCCCTTCGGCACCACAGAATAAAAAAGAGGAGAGGTGAGAGTACCCCTCCTCTTGTTATATTCACTTGACGCATTCTCCCCATCCCTTGAGGAATGAAGGGCATCCCGAAATTTCCCTCTCCCCATCATCCGCTCCCGCCAGGGAATGGGAAGGCTCTTAAGGTATTTCTCAAATGAGAGGAGTAATTCTCTGAATGGATGAAAATGCGCTCGAGGTCTCAACGGCCCTCCAAGCCATCACAATCGCATCGGCACTTTGTGAGGAGGTTAGGAGGAAACTTGCTGGCGGGGAATCCATCCTGAAGAGCGATAGAAGCCCGGTGACCGTTGCGGACTATGGATCTCAGGCCGTTATATGTAAATTGATCAGAGAGAGATTTCCACATGACAACATAGTGGCCGAAGAGGATTCCACGGAGCTAAAGAAGCCAGGTCATTCAAGAATCCTGGAGCAGGTCACAGACCACGTTAATGACTTTGTTCGAGGGGCGTCAGAGGAGATCAACTCGTGGATTGATTTCAGTTCCCATTCCATCACAGATCGTTTTTGGGCCCTTGACCCGATCGATGGGACGAAAGGGTTCATCAGGGGAGATCAATACGCCATTGCTCTGGCCCTCATTGAAAAGGGTGCTGTAACGCTGGGTTTAATGGCCTGTCCAAACCTCTATGTTGACAGAGACCAGCCCAGCGGAAAGAGGGGGTGTCTTTTTCTTGCCATAAGGGGAAAAGGCTCGTTGCAAATGGAAATGGACGGCGGAGGCAGGAAGGCCTTGTCGGTTTCGAGAACTGAGAATCCTTCAGAAGCCTCTTTGACCGAAAGCGTCGAATCTGACCATACTGACCATCTCTTGCATCAACGTCTTGCCCAGAAATTGAATATGACAAAGCCGTCTCTCCGGATGGACAGCCAAGCGAAATACGGGATCGTGGCAAGGGGTGAAGCCACCCTCTATCTAAGGGCCCCCTCGTCTTCTGAGCCTGATTATCGAGAGAATATCTGGGATCATGCAGCAGGATCCATCATTGCTGAAGAGGCTGGCGGGAGGGTAACCGACGTATTGGGACAGCCGTTAGATTTTACCTGTGGGATAAAAATGAGAAGGAATCATGGTATTGTGGTGACAAATGGAATCCTACACGATGTCGTTCTCAAAGCCCTAAGAATATGATGAAACAACAGGCAATTCAAAATGTCAATCGCGCCCAAGCCGGGATCAAAAGTCAAATCAATGCCAAATGTCTAAGTTTCACAACTTATCTCCCTCTTTGATATGTCCCATGGAGCACTTCGAGGGTAATTTAGATTTCATTTGAAATGTGAGCTTTGGCATTTGACATTTCAGAGCCTGAGAAAGGATTTTCGATGAAAAAGGATTTCTTGGAAGTGATCGAATCCGAAGTCCCAAAGGATTGCGTAATGATCTCTGTGGGACTCCCGGGGAGTTGGAAGAGCCCGGTGACCGAAGAGATTTCAAAGACGAAGGGTCTTCAGATTCTCAGGTCCGATGTGATTCGTCTTGAAGTTTTGAAGGACCAAGATATCTTCGACAATAAGGTGGCCTCTGATCCCAATAACAGAAAGCGAGTCTATGAAGAGATGTTTCGACGGGCAAGGAGCGCTTTGGAGACAGACCCCAGGGGGCTCATCTTGGATGCCACTTTCTTCACCCAGGAGTTAAGATCTCGGGCCGCGGAATTGGCAGCGGAGGCCAAGCGGACCTATGTCATCGCTGAATGTGTCTGTTCAGAAGAGAGATCGATTCAACGGATTTTAAAGAGAACGAGGGAGAACTACGAGTCGAATGCCCTGACGAAAGAAGCCTATCTCAATAACAAAGCCCTGTTCCAGCCCGTTGACGTCAGGAGTATAAAGAAGGAGTTTACGAGTCTTTCCATCATCCACCTCACCATTGACACCGAATATGACACCCTTCCTGATTGGAAGATCAAGAAGATTGTGAAGAGATGAGCACAGATATTGCAACCCTTCAGAAAGCACTACTCAATCCAGCGGTCTATCCCGATAAGCCCATAGAAGTGAATTTTATTGAGACCCATATCTCTCTCCTCTTTCTCACAGGGAACTATGTTTATAAGGTGAAGAAGCCGGTCGATTTTGGCTTCCTTGATTTCACCTCCCTTGAGAAAAGGAGGTATTTTTGTGAACAAGAAGTGACTTTGAACCGGCGACTCTCTACAGGGATCTATTTAGGGGTCGTCAGGATTTCACGTGACCAAGACCGGGTTTCACTGAATGGCAAAGGTGAGATCGTGGAGTATGCCGTTCTGATGAAACAGCTCCCTGAAGAGCTTCTCATGGATCGGCTACTTGAGAAGCGACAGGTCTCTTTCAAAATGATTGAAGCAGTCTCAGAAAAACTGGTGAGATTTTATTTTGATGCGGAGACCAATGATCTCATTAAAGGTTTTGCCAAACCAGAGCGCTTCAAACAGGATACGGATGAGAACTTTGAACAAACCGAGAAGTACCTTGGCGTAACCATTTCAAGAGAAGCTTATGAAGAGGTGAAACAGAAAACGAACGATTTTTTTGGGACAAAGGAGGATTTATTTCACCGGAGGATTCATTCCGATCGAATTAGGGATTGCCACGGAGACCTTCGGTTGGAACACATCTTTTGGGGAGAAGAGATCTCCATCTTCGATTGCATCGAATTTAGTGACAGGCTCCGGTATACTGACGTCGCTGCGGACATTGGTTTTTTGGCGATGGATCTCGATTACCACGGCAGGGAGGATCTGAGTGAACATCTGATTCGTGCCTATGTCGGAGAATCGGGGGACCATGAGTTCATGGAAGTACTCGATTTCTATGAGTGCTACCGGGCCTATGTCCGGGGAAAGGTGGAGAGCTTCCAATTAGACGATCCGAATATCCCGGATGAAAAGAAGGCTGAAGCCCGGAATCGGGCTCAAAAATATTTTTACCTCGCCCAACGCTATGCCCAAAGGATTTAATTGCCGGAGCAGATCGGGTTTTTCACATCGAGCGAGCAAAGAGCAGAAGAAAGGCTTCCAATTCCCTCTTCTGGCAGGGAGCGGTTCTAAGCGAAGAGAGACGGTGGAAGTCGCCTTTAGCATCAATGATCGACTCAGTGGATTCCGCCAATTCCCAAGGAACGAGATCATTCTATTGGGGGGGGAACAAATGTTCCGTCTATGCTGACAAGAATCCGCCATCGATGGGTATGGTTGCCCCATGCACATAACTGGACAGGTCACTTGCCAGCACTAAGGTTACGCAAGCCACCTCATCTGGCTGCCCGGGCCGCCCAATGGGCAGCCGTTGCCTGAATTCGACACCTACCTTCAACAAATTAACCTTGAAGCGGAGAATCTCTTTCGCTACTGCTTTCGTTCCGGGAGTGATGATCCCACCCGGCATAATCGCGTTAATCCTGAAACCATGCTTCCCATGTTCCTTTGCCAACGCTCTGGTCAGGGCGATCACCCCCGCTTTGCTTACGCTGTAGTGAGCCATGTCTTTCTTGAATGGCAATACTGCCTCGATTGACGCAACATTGATAATGACTCCCCCCAACTTCAGTCGTTTGCTTATCATACGCTGACACATCCAGTAAACCGAATGCAGATTCGTTTCCATTACCCGCTGATAGAAGGCTTCGTCCACATCCAAGAAGTGCTTGAAGGGATAAATTCCTGCGTTATTGACAAGAATGTCTGGACTGTATCCTTTCAAGTTTTCCCATAGTTTGGCTATCTCTTTACTTTTTGACAGGTCTGCCACATGAATCTTGATGTCAGTCCCGAACCTTTCCAGTTCGTTCTTGGCTGTTATTAAGTGCCTGCCGTTAATATCAACGAGATCAAGGTCTGCCCCTGCTTCTGCAAATCGGGAGGCAATGGCCTTCCCGATTCCGGCAGCGGACCCAGTGACCAGCGCTCGCTTCCCTTTGAGTGAAATTAATTCGTTTAAACTGCGGTATTCAGTCATGTAATTTCTTTTGAGATACCATGCAATCTCGAGGGTAAGTTGGCCCGCCTAACGTTAAGTTGAGCAGAAATCCAAAACAAGCCGGGATTCAATTCGATTCCACGTTCCTATCGGCGCCAGCACGCCAAGAACATCTATTTTTATGTTATGGTATTGATGAGAAATATATATGAAGGGGAGACCCTTGTCAAGGTGTAGGACGTTTTAGGTGGTATTTGATTTGTGTGTCAGGGGGGATACCGAGATACGGACAGGGAGGAGAGAATGGATTGTAGGGTAAATGGTGAAGTCATTGTTGAGGCACTAGGACTCTACATTTTAGATGCTTTGAAATGTCTTGACCGATAGGTCCGCCGAGGACGGTATAACGCTCTTCGAACGTACCGTTCGCGTGACTGCAAAGAACTTTCTTATCCAAAACAAGCTTGGGAATGCCCTGTTTCAAAAGGGAGAAATTGGGAAGGCCATGATCCATTATCAAGAGGCTCTGCGGATCAATCCCGATTTTGCTGAAGCATACAACAACATTGGAAACGCGTTGCTTTACGGTGGCGATATCCAGCGTGCTATTGTTTATTACACAAAAGCTCTTTCACAGGCTCCTGATTATGCCGATGCCACAACAACTTGGGATTCGCCCTGGCTCGCCAGAGAAAGATCGAGGAGGCCATCGTCCATTATACTGAGACCTTGTGGGAAAGGCCTGATTTCCCGGAGGCCCATTTCTCCAGAGGTCTCGCCTATATGACGATTGATAATCGTGGTGCGGCGAAGGAAGAATATGAAGTCCTCAAGAAAATCCGTCCAGACTTAACAAATGCCCTCTCCCGCAGAATGATCAGGTGAAGGAAGCCAATCCGCCAGCGCCGACACCTATGGAGAAGGAGCTACAGACGCCTCTTTCCGCACTTAGACTTTGGATTTCATCGTATGAGGGTGCCGCTCCAAGCTATTTCCGATAGCCTCTCCCTGTGCGATCTGACTTCGTTGCCCCAGCCGTAATTGAGGGATGACGAAGCCTCTGTAATTTGGTTTGAAAAATGGACCGGAATCTGTTATATAACACGAAAATTTTTTCTCAACATGCTGGAGGAAAAAATGGAGGTTCGTTCACTAAGGAGCATTTGGATATCAGGATTGATTCTGGCTGTCTTCTTTTTAGTGCTTCCGAATCAAGGCTTTTCCAAGAGTGCCAGGACATCAAAGAACACGAAGCCGCGGGGGGCTCAAACACATCAGAAGGCTCAAGCTCCAGGGACAACCCAGGCCGCACGGACGACCCAGGGCGGTTTCGACTGTGATGCGCAATCCGCAGTGCTGATGGATGGCCTTACGGGTCAGGTGCTTTACGAGCAGAATCCTCAATTAAGGATGGCCCCTGCCAGTTTCGTCAAAGTCATGACCCTCTATTTAGTCTATGACGCCATTCATGCCGGGCAGATGAAGACGGATGATCTTGTGACAGTGAGCGAAAGGGCATGGAGAAGGGCGTGGAAAACCGAAGGCTCAAAGATGTTCGTCAAGGTTGGAGAGAGGGTGACGGTTGAAGACCTCATGAAAGGAGTTGCCATTGCATCCGGAAATGATGCATGCGTTGCTCTGGCCGAACATCTGTCGGGATCCGAGGAGGCCTTCGTTTCGAAGATGAATGAGAAAGCCAAGATGCTGGGGCTAAATGATTCTCAGTTTAGAAACTCTGACGGGATGCCTGCCGATGGGCAATATATCACGGCCATGGATATGGCCACCCTGTCGCGGCACTATATTGAAGACCATCCGGAAGCGCTCCTTCTTCACTCTACGACTGAGTTTGAATACAATGGGATTCGGCAGGGAAACCGGAATACTCTTCTCCAGAAGAATATTGGAGTGGATGGGTTGAAGACAGGCCATGTCAAGGAATCGGGCTATCATCTGACAGCCACCGCGAAGAGAGACGGCCAGAGAATGATCGCCGTGGTGATGGGGTGTGATAAGATGAAGAAAAGGGCTCCAGAAGCTCAGAAGCTATTAGAATATGGTTTCAAGAACTTCTCAACAGTGGAGGCTGTTAAGAAGGGGACTCCCTTTGGTCCAGTGAAAGTGAAAAGAGGTAAGCTGAAAGAGGTCACACTGATGGCTGAAGGGGATGCAAGGGTGACCGTGGCAAAAGGCAAGGAGAAAGTGGTGTCCGTCATGGCTCAGTTGCCACCTGTCGTTGTCGCTCCGATCCAGAAAGGTCAAGTGTTAGCAAAAGTTTTCGTCCAGAACGAAGGAAAAGTGGTTAAGGAAATCTCACTCCTCTCTTCATCCAATGTGGAGAAGAGCATTATACCCTCTTGGCCAGTAATAGGTGCGGGCCTGCTTGGACTTGCCATCATAGGTCTCATCGGGTTTTGGCGGCTCCGTCGACCACGACGGAAGAAATTCTGATGGTTGCCGCCGTTATTTTCACAAAATTGAGTTCCGAATCCGGTTCGACGTCCTTGTTAAGTAGCAATCCACCCCTAACCATTTCAGATATGAAGGGAAGGATGGGCTTTAATTTCGAATATTAATATGGGGGAAGCGTCGTCCATAAGAAGTCAGGAGATAAAGACCCCTTCCTACAGAAAGGAAGCATTCTATTTCTTTATCAAGTTTCTTGTCCTCATGGGCCTTCTCCTCTTCCTAGAGCTCTTCAATCCTGTCAATCAGAAGGTGATCATCCCTTTTAGTGGTTTCCTCGCTCGGGGCAGTGTCTTTTTGCTCAAACTCATTGGAACTGAGACAAAAGCCTCTTCCACCCTCATTGTCTCGCAGCAGTTTTCGGCAGATATAAAGGCCGGCTGTACCGGGATTGAACCAATCATCATTCTGATCGCCGCCATGTTTGCCTTCCGGGCATCATGGAAGGCAAAATTCTGTGGCGCTTTTCTTGGAATGGTTATCCTTCAGGGAATCAATCTGGTAAGGATCGTCAGTCTTGTTTATCTTGGAGTCAATCATCCTCGATATTTTAGCGAAGCTCATACCTATATCTGGCAGATTGTGATCATCGCCTTAAGTCTATTCTTATGGATTGTTTGGGCAAAGGGTCTAAAATCATATGAAACTGGAGCCTCTTAAACTTCTTCTTCTGAAGGGCCTCCTCTTTCTGATCATCGGACTGGTCCTTTGGATTTACCTCCAGCCTTCCTACTCAAAGCTCATCGTCTCGGTATCGCAAGAGGTAGTCACCTGGCTTCAGGGTGAGGGCATGGAAAAAACCTGGATCGGGCTTCAAGGAAATATGATCCTTTACATCCCTCGGGGATTAATTGCAGGTGAAAAGAAAAACATCTTTGCATGGAAAAGGGATATTAGGGACATCCACTATAATTCGGTGATCCTCTTTGCCTTGATCCTTTTCTCCCCTGGCCTCGGTTTCGGTAAAAGAGGCTGGGTTCTGATGGCAGGACTGACCCTTCTTTTTCTCATACAGGTTTTAACGGTCCTTGTTCAGGCAAAGTTTATATATGTCTTTCAAATGGGCGAATACAGCAGGGCTCATTACAGGGCCTGGGATCGGAATATCATAGCCTTCCTGAAACAGTTTTTGGAACTGATAGGGAAGTTCTCATTCCCTTTTGCGATCTGGATGCTCTTCACCTACAAAGAGACTACGGGCTATTTGGCCGGAGCAAGAGAGGCAAAGCCTCGCAAGAGAAGGAAAAGGTGAGAGAGGGCTCATTGGGAGATTAGTATTCTGACAGGCTGCAAAGTCCTGTTTAAAGGCAATTCCCTCTCAAAGCTATATGCAAAATAAAAGGGGCGAGATGTCATACCTCGCCCTCTATCAATTCCCTTCTTTAAAAAACCGTTTTATTTGGTCATCTGTAGTCTCCTCAAATAATACATTGCCACCGAGTCCAAGGACACCATCAAGAGGATCATTCCCCGCTCTGTTAGCGTAGGGACTGAAACTGAAACAACCGGTGGCGGAGGCCCGATGAACTGGCCAAAGGCTATTGGGCCTGTCCCTACTGATATTGGGGCGCCTAACACCGTGTTGGTTGCAGTATCAATGACAGAGACGTTGTTGCTGTTTAAAGTTTGTGATGTAAGCAAAAGGTGTAGCCCATGTATTAACGCATATCCCCAAAAACAGCAGGACGACAACCGAAAATAAACAAATCTTCTTTCTCATAGCATCATCCCTCCTTTCTTTCGTAAACAATGTGAAAAACGCATCAAACATTCAAAAAAATAGGAGTCCCTTCAAAATCCCAATGAATAGTGATTTTGGAATACACGAAATGAGGGATTTGTCAACCGTTGGGGAATGCATAAGACACTGATGAAATCTTTAGTAAGTAAACACTTGTCCCCTCAAATCCTTGAATCCTCGCCTTATCACGTTATTTTGGCATCACACCACTTGGGAACTTCTCATTGTATATTTTCTTCACCTCTGGCATCTTCTCTAAGAGTCCTGCCTTGAACATGTCCCTGGCCACATTCTCCCACTTCTTTGGAAGGATGTAACCTAAACCGTATTTTCTTGTGTCAGGTGTGATCATCAAGGCCTTCATCGGAGCAATCGCATCCATCTCATGGACAAAATCGAGATCTTCATCGATCTTTTTCAGGATTTCAAAGGTTTCTCTCGGGTTTTCGTAGGTCCACCGAAATCCTTTGTATCTCCCCGTCACTACTGCTTGAACGACATCTGGATATTTCTTGACGATCTCCTCTGTGGTGAATAGCACATTGTCCATCCAGTCGATGCCAAAATACCTGTAGTCGATAGTATAGAAGATCTTCCCGATTTTTCTCATCTCCCGTTGAGCGGTAATCAGTTCGTTATAGGTCATCGCAGAGGCGAGTAACCAGTTTCTGGCTAACCAGGGCTTGATGTCTTCACCTTGGTTCTGGATGGTGAACTGTTTTTCCCAACCTTTTCCTACGACACATTTGGCCTTCGCATCGTATCCGGTCCAGAGGCCAAAGTTCCCTTTGATCTCTTTTGCTGACTTGATTGGTTTCCAGCTGATGATCCTCATGGCACTGCTCTGAAAATCAACACTCATGGCAACGAGATCGAATCGGCGAGATACCCGGTCCTCCTTGGACCTCTGTGACATTCACTTTCCCGTAAAATCCCTTATCTGCTGCAACCCAACCGCCTGCTGATTCCATATGAACAAGCCAGGCCTCGTACACAATGGCTTCTTTTCCTTGGCCAATGGCAGAGCATGGTAGGTTGTTCAGTAATAATATTAGCAGATATAGGAAACACCTTTTCATGCCCTGGTTCTCCTCCTTTCTAATCTCGAGTTTCGAGTTCAGATCTTCTCTTATTGGTTTCTTACTTGGAACTCCGAACCCCTAACTCTGGACCTCTATTGGCAGATGGCAGATAGCTGGCAGATGATAGCTGAATGTTGCGGTGGTATTCCTGGACCGATTTAACCGATATCCCTTTCTTCAAGAGGGATTCAATTCCATTGACGACCGCTTCCGCACCGGAGAGAGTTGTGATACAGGGAATGTTGTGGGCTACCGATTGGCTGCGGATGGCCACTTCGTCCGTTTTTGGCTTCTTTCCGCTCGGTGTATTGATGACCAGATGTATCTCTCCGTTCTTCATCTGATCCACGATATCCGGTCTGCCTTCCCCAACCTTGAATACCGTTTGAACAGGGATCCCGTTGTTGGCCAAGACTTTGGCCGTTCCTTTGGTGGCTACCACCTCGAATCCGAGATCGATCAACTTCTTCGCGACGAAGACGATAGACCGTTTATCCTTGTTCATGACGCTGATGAAGACCCTTCCTTTCAAAGGAATCCGAGCCCCGGCACCGACTTGGGACTTGGCAAAAGCCAGCCCAAAATCTGTGTCGATCCCCATCACCTCACCCGTCGATTTCATCTCCGGACCCAGCACTGTATCCACACCATAAAAACGGTTAAACGGGAAGACGGACTCTTTCACCGCGAAATGATCGATTTCTACCTCTCCCTCAATTCCAAGTTCCTTGAGATGTCTTCCCACCATGACCTTGGCTGCTATCTTGGCCCAGGGGACTCCTGTCGCTTTGCTGATAAATGGAACGGTTCTGGAAGCCCTGGGGTTTACTTCGAGAACATAGATGATATCGTTTTTGATCGCATATTGGATATTCATCAAACCCACGACCTCGAGTTCTTTGGCTAAGGCGTAGGTGTTGCGCTTCAAGCCGTCGATCAGTTCATCACTTAGGGAATAAGGCGGGGTGACACAAGCACTGTCCCCGGAATGGATCCCAGCCGCTTCGATATGTTCCATGATGCCAGCGATGACACAGGTCTCTCCGTCGGCCACGGCATCGACGTCGATTTCGATCGCATCTTCCAGAAATTTATCAATGAGTATGGGGTGCTCGGAAGAGGCCTCCACAGCACGGCGGGCAAAACTCCATAGGGATTCCTCATCATAGAGGATCTCCATTGCCCTTCCCCCTAAGACATAAGAGGGTCTCACCACCACCGGATAGCCAATGTCATCTGCAATGGCCCTGGCTTCTTCGACAGAAGTGGCTGTGCCATTGAATGGCTGAATGAGTCCCAACTTCTTGAGAAGAGCCTTGAAACGTTCTCGATCTTCAGCCCGGTCGATATTCTCAGGGGTCGTCCCGATGATCTTCGCTCCAGCTTTCTCCAAGGAAACCGCCAGATTAAGAGGCGTCTGCCCACCGAACTGGACAATGACCCCATCAGGGTTTTCGATGCGGATGATGTGGAGCACATCTTCAAGTGTGAGGGGCTCGAAATAGAGCTTGTCCGAGGTGTCGTAGTCGGTCGAAACCGTCTCCGGATTGGAGTTCACCATGATTGTCTCATACCCCAACTCTTTCAGGGCAAATGAGGCATGGACGCAGCAGTAGTCGAATTCGATCCCTTGCCCAATTCGATTCGGACCTCCGCCCAAAATCATAACTTTCTTTCTTGAAGAGGCCTTGGATTCGTCTTCCGTCTCGTAAGTGGAGTAGTAGTAAGGGGTGTAGGCTTCAAATTCCGCACCACAGGTGTCGACCAATTTGTAGGTAGGAAGAATCTCTTTTTCTATTCTCATGTTTCGGAGAGTGGTTTCGTCAAACCCAAGAAGGTATCCCAGTTGGAAATCGGAGAAGCCATACTCCTTTGCCTTTCTTAAAAGAGGATCTGGAAGACGGAGTTGATCGGGTGCCAATGTCTTTTTCCAGAGCTCCAGATCTCTCACCTTTGGGCCGTAAGAGCTGATCTCCTTTTCAAGATTGACGATTTCGTGAATATTGTAGAGAAACCAGGGATCGATCTGAGTCAATTCGTGGACCTCTTCAACCTTCATCCCCAAGAGAAGAGCATATCGTATATAGAAGATCCTCTCTGCAGTCGGAGTGGAGAGTCTTTTCCTGACCTCGTCAAGGACAGTAGGAGAAATCGACCCGTTGAGCATCTCAGAAGGGGAGGGAAATTTATCCTTTCCATCTGCGCCGAGACCAAATCTTCCGATCTCTAAGGAACGAAGGCCTTTTTGAAGGGCTTCTTTGAAAGTTCGGCCAATGGCCATGGTCTCGCCCACGGACTTCATCGAAATGGTCAGGGTGGGATCAGCTCCAGGAAATTTTTCGAATGTAAACCTCGGAATCTTCACCACGCAGTAGTCGATGGTGGGTTCGAAACAGGCGGGCGTTTTTTGGGTGATATCATTAGGAATCTCGTCAAGCGTATATCCAACAGCCAGTTTAGCAGCCATCTTTGCGATGGGGAATCCCGTAGCTTTGGAGGCAAGGGCGGAAGACCGGGAGACCCTCGGGTTCATCTCAATGATGACCATGCGCCCATCTTGAGGGCAAATGGCGAATTGGATATTCGATCCTCCGGTCTCTACGCCGATCTCTCGAATGGCGCGGATCGCGCCATCCCTCATCCTCTGGTATTCCTTGTCTGTTAGGGTTTGGGCAGGGGCCACGGTGATGCTGTCGCCGGTATGAATGCCCATGGGATCAAAATTTTCAATGGAACAGATGATGACGACATTGTCATTGAGGTCCCGCATCACCTCCAGCTCGAATTCCTTCCAACCGAGGACAGACTCTTCAATCAGGATCTCACCGATCATGCTCGACTCGAGTCCTCTGGCCGCCACCTCTTCGAACTCTTTGATGTTGTAAGCCACACCGCCGCCGGTTCCGCCCAATGTGAAGCTCGGTCGGACGATTAAGGGAAAACCAATCCCCTTTGTTACTTCCAAGGCCTCGACGAGGGAATGGGCCAGTCCGCTCCTGGGAAGGTCGAGGCCAGCCTTCTTCATCGATTCCTTGAAGAGATTTCGGTCCTCCCCTTTCTTGATGGCCTCATATTTGGCCCCAATCATCTGGACGCTATATTTCTGAAGGACCCCAGACTCGTAGAGGGCAACGGAGACGTTGAGACCGGTCTGGCCGCCCAATGTAGGAAGAAGGGCATGTGGTCTCTCCCGCTCGATGATCTTTTCTAATATCTCTGGAGTGATCGGCTCGATGTAGGTGCGGTCAGCCATTTCAGGATCGGTCATGATCGTGGCAGGGTTGGAGTTGACCAGTACCACCTCAAACCCTTCCTCCTTCAAAGCCTTGCAGGCTTGCGTGCCGGAGTAGTCAAATTCGCAGGCCTGGCTGATCACAATGGGTCCTGAGCCAATGATCAGAATTCTTTTGATGTCGGTTCTCTTAGGCATTCGAGTGTCGCTCCATCATCTTCACAAATTCACTGAAGAGATCTTGGGTATCATGAGGTCCTGGAGAGGCCTCAGGATGGTACTGTACTGAAAAGACCGGAAGTGTCTTATGCCTCATCCCTTCAAGGGTTTGGTCATTGAGGTTGATCTGTGTTAATTCGATCTGGTCAGGATCCAGGGAATGGGGGTCCACACTGAATCCATGATTCTGGGAAGTGATCGCCACCTTGCCGTTTCTGATATCTTTGACCGGCTGATTGGCTCCCCGATGGCCAAATTTCAATTTGAAGGTCTTTCCTCCCATAGCCAATCCCAAGAGCTGGTGCCCCAAGCAGATCCCGAAGATCGGTTTCTCCCCAATGAGTTGGCGGACAGTCTCAATGACATATGGCACCCCTTCAGGGTCGCCCGGCCCATTGGACAAAAGGATTCCATCCGGATGATATGAGAGGATCGATTCTACAGATGAGGAAGCGGGTAGGACGATCACTTCACAGTTCCAGTCTCGAAGGGAACGGAGGATATTGTATTTGACGCCGAAATCGAGAACAACCACTCTTGGCCGATAGTGGAGATTGGAAGATCGAAAGCCGACATTGGAAAAGCTTGGATTGTTGCTGGCCGTCCATTCAAAGGGTTTTTCGCATGTGACTTCCTTGACCAGGTCCCGACCGATGAGACCTGGGGAGGTCTTCGCCTTTTCGATCAGATGGTCTCGATCCAGGTCTTCAGTGGAAAGGATGGCTTTCATTGCACCCGCCAGGCGGATATGCTTTGTGAGCGCCCGGGTATCCATGCCCTCCACTCCCATGATGCGATGTTTAATCAAGTAGGCGGATAAAGGTTTCTCACCCCGCCAGTTGCTGAAGAAGGGGCTGTTCTCTTTGATGATGAACCCTTCCACCTTCGGTCCTTGGGACTCAATATCTTCCTCATTGACTCCATAGTTTCCAATGAGAGGATACGTCATGATGACGATCTGACCTTTATAGGAGGGGTCAGTAAGGATTTCCTGGTAGCCGGCCATGCTGGTATTGAAGACAACTTCACCCGACTTTTCACCGGGGAAGCCGAAAGAATTTCCTTCGAATATCGTTCCATCTTCTAAAGCCAATATGGCTTTCTGAGGAGGGTTCATCAAGTTTCTCCTTTCCAACTCCCCCATCCCTGTCAATCACATTCCCCGCATAAAAAAAGACCCCCGATCCCGTTTCAACAGGATCGAGGGTCTCTGTTTTGGCTTTGCTTGTTTGATCATAGAGATTTGTCTAAACCATTTCCCTTTTTTTACCATACCCATCTTTGTTTGTCAAGATGCCATTTTTTTGTTCATTTTTTCTTTCACATTCCACTCGTATGCAGACTATCACGCTCCGACGCAGTGCCAAGAGACAAAACCTCAGGCATTTTCCTGTTGTTACAAGTCAAGAATGGGAATCGTATTACAGTTGACGGATGCTCTTTACAGCCGAGGATATTACAAATGCTCTTATGTTATTACTCTTGGGGTCCGCAGGAAAGATAAAAAAGCCTTGTCGGTTACGGTCGTACCCTAAAGTTGACCCAACAATTACCTCGCCGTCCGTGAATGTCACCTCTATTTTCTTGCCGGAGGGTTTTTCTCCTTCGACGTACTTTTTCCGCTCATTATACTCGGGTGTTCCAATGAAATCTCGAACCATAAAAACAGCCTTCAGGTCTTTTAGAAGCACCTCGATTGCGCCATTAGAGGAACTATCAGCTGGGATAAGGTGAAAACAATCCTTGTTCGCAGAAAAATCTCGAGTTGAACCTTTGACTACCATGCCATTGACAAATCGTAGAACAATCTTGATGGGTTCCATTTCACCTGCCTCCGTCGGTTTCTTTGGCTTTTCATCTCCTTCTTGAGAGCAATTTGGCTCTGTCAACCTCTTTTTTGTCATTTAGCAGCAAGTTTAATGCCGATTAACCTTCAAATTCTTAACACGTTGAATTTTAATGAGAAACTTGAGTTCTGCCATTCCATTGAAGGATTAGGTGGTCAAAAAATTGTCACAACTCTCTATAAATTGTTTAAGATCATCTCCTGAAGAGTTGACAATCCCTTAAGGGTCTTTCCTATTATTGACTTAGATCAAAGATATATTGAATCTTGGCGTGCTATAATGAAGCTATGTTCAATGCTGGGAAAGCAGTGAGAAAAGCTCAGAGTCAAATCTGAGACAATTCATATTTCAAAGGAGGAGAAGATCATGTTCTGTTATCAGTGTGAGCAAACGGCAAACGGCAAAGGATGTACCAAGATGGGGGTATGCGGCAAGCCATCGGATGTCGCCGTCCTTCAGGATCTACTGATCTACGGACTTAAAGGATTGTCCCTATATGCCGTAGAAGGTCGCAAAGTGGGAATCAGGGACCGCGAGTTAAATACCTTTACCGTGGAGGCAATGTTCTCCACATTAACGAATGTCAATTTTGATCCAGAACGGTTTGTCCGTCTGATCCAGCGCTGCGTGGCCCTGAGGGACAATCTGAAGAAAAAGGTCCAGGCTGCCGGAGGAAAGGTGGACTTTTCAGAGGGTCCGGCCACTTTTAAACCGGCAGAGACCTTGGAAGGGCTCATCCGGCAGGGTGAAGCTGTGGGAGTTCAATCTGATCCCTCAATCGATCCTGATATCCTTTCGCTTCAGCAAATCCTGACTTACAGCATGAAGGGCGTGGCGGCCTACGCTGATCACGCCCAGATCCTTGGCCAGGAAGACGATGCTGTTTATGCTTTCATCCACGAGGGCCTTGCCGCCACCCTGAAGAAGGGTTTAACTCTCAACGACTGGGTTGGATTAGTTCTCAAGTGTGGTGAGATCAATCTCCGGACGATGGAACTTCTTGATGCCGGCAACACAGGAACCTATGGCCACCCTGTGCCTACGAAGGTTCCGTTGGGTGTAAAGAAGGGGAAGGCCATCCTGATTTCGGGGCATGACCTGAAAGACCTGGAAGGGCTTCTCAAACAATCCGAAGGGAAAGGCATCTACATCTATACCCACGGTGAGATGCTTCCGGCTCACGGTTACCCCGGGCTCAAGAAGTATCCCCATCTTCTTGGTCACTACGGAACCGCCTGGCAGAACCAGCAAAAGGAGTTTTCTGATTTTCCGGGTGCCATCCTGATGACCACCAACTGCCTTCAGAAACCAAGGGATTCCTACAAAGGCAATGTCTTTACCAGCGGCCAAGTGGGATGGCCTGACATTACTCATATTTCAGATCGGAATTTTAGGCCGGTGATCGAAAGGGCTTTGGCCCTCCCGGGTTTTTCTGAGGACACAGGAGATCGTTCGGTGATGGTCGGATTCGGAAGAAACACGGTTCTCAGTGTAGCAGGGCAAGTGATCGAGGCCATAAAGAACAAGGCCATCCGGCATTTCTTTCTGGTAGGGGGATGCGATGGCGCCAAAGCCGGGCGGAACTACTACACCGAATTTGTGGAAAAGGTGCCTAAGGATTGCATGATTCTGACACTCGCCTGTGGGAAATTTCGTTTCTTCGACAAGAATCTTGGGGACATTGGCGGTATCCCCCGGCTGCTGGACATCGGACAGTGTAATGATTCCTATTCAGCTGTCCAGATCGCTCTGGCTTTGGCTGGTGCCTTCAAAGTGGGAGTCAATGATCTGCCCCTTTCCATGATCCTTTCGTGGTACGAGCAGAAAGCAGTGGCCATACTCTTGACCCTCCTTCACCTGGGGGTCAAGAATATCAGACTTGGACCGTCTCTCCCGGCGTTTATTTCGCCCAATGTGTTGAAGGTCCTGGTCCAGAATTTCAATATCCAACCGATATCCACTCCAGATGAAGATCTGAGAGCAGCCCTCGGAAGCTAATAAGCGGACCCCGGAATCCTCCCTCTCCCGGCGGGAGAGGGAGGGGGTAAAGGGAAATATGCCACCGCCCACCACCACTTCTATCCTCACCCATCAAGAGACTGTGTCATAAGGAACGAGAAGCTACTTCCTTTGCAAGACGGAACAGGCGGTGGGGTGACGAAGCTTTAGAGCGGAAACCTTTCATTGCTCAGCTTCGGGGCTCCAAACCCATGCAAAGAATCCCATTTCTAAGAAGGCCGATTACCCAAAACTCTAAACGACCGCATTCTAAAGCTGAGGAGCCTGACTGCCTGTTCCGCCGCAATCTACCCTCCCTCATCATTACGACACAGTCTCCAAGTAGGAGGGCAATATTTGGCAATTTTCCCATGCTTCGTGGGTGAGGCGATAAATAAAAAAGGGATCAGTTAGAGGAGGGTCTTAACTGATCCCCGCCAGTACATCAATAGGAGTGGAACAAGGAGGTGATTTGTTTTGGCGTACTGGACTATAAAAACTATACCATGACAACATTAAAACGAGATTAAAATCGGATTAAAATCCTCTAAGATTCCGGTTGATTCTTGCTGAGGTCGTTGAACCCTGGTTTTCTGATTTCACTGCTCCCTGGTTCCGGACTGCAGGAGCCTCCGGATGAAGATGATCCGAGAGTCCCGCATGGGGGGAGAACACTGAACCTACAGTTCAACCTGTGGAGTAATAAGCGTCTTTGATCGCACTTTGTGAATATGAAAGGTACGTGAAGGAAAACATGGGGAATATTTGGTGGTAAGCAAAGGGGTAAATAAAGGGGAGATAGAAATAGGGCATCGACCGCTAGGCCAGCTCACTACTCTACTCGATGCCCTATTGGAATTTCTCAGAACTTCTAAAGGAGGGGCCAAAGGAAGCCCCGTCCTTTCATATTTGGTGTTACCACTTTCCAATAACCGGTACGTCGCCGGCCATTCCGTAGCCGAGGATACGTAAGTCGATCGTCGACCCTTCCCAGATGCCATTGCCGTTCAGATATGTAATCTGCACCTAATCGATGTGATCAAGGACTTGTGGCCTTTTTTAAAAAGCTCTCTTGGCAATCTTTGGGAAGAGAGACATGGGGTTTTATGCGCAAGCCGGAGGCCAATTGAAAGAAAAATGGTTGCAAAGTCGGTAAACGCTTGATTCTGTACCGTTCTTTCCCTCCATCAATCCATATTGAAAGATGAATTCAGTTCAAACTGGTTGCCTACTATAATGGGCAGCGTCTTTCAAAATCGTGTGGATTTCATATTTAACTTTTCGTAATATTTAGATTTTCATGAACTGCCTATAATAATAGGCAATTCTCAAATCTATAGGCAATCAGACCGCTACATAATTCGATTTCTTGAGGCTTGGTCAAAAGAAAGAGATTTCTTTAGGTATTTCTTAGAATTCAATAATGATTTAGAAAACTTGGTTCAATTCCTCCTATTGAAAATTGGGTGGTAATGGGGTAATGTTTCAGCAATGGGACATCGGAAGATCCTTGTTCTGAGGCTTGGCGCAGTGGGAGACGTCATTCGAACACTGCCTGCGGTTAAGGCCCTGAAAGATTGCTACCCTTCCTCTCACATCGCCTGGGTCATTGAAGAACCATCCAAAGCTTTGTTAGATAGCCAGCCCGAGATCGACGAGGTAATCCTATTTCCGAGAAAAAGGTGGACGGAGGGAATCAGATCGCCGAGAGAGATGTGGAAAACGATCGGGGAGGCATTGGGATTCATTAAGGATCTTCGGGGGCGAGGATTTGATGTCGTTCTCGACTTTCATGGAATACTGAAAAGTGGACTTATCTCCTTTTTCTCAGGTGCACCCAAGCGGGTTGGATTTGATCGAAGATCGAGCAAGGAGTTCAATTTCCTTTTTTCTAATGTTAAGGTGAGACTTCAAGATGGTAAGGTGAGTCGAAATAGAAGAAACCTAAGCCTCCTCGGAGGAATCGGATTGAAGCCGGATGGTTTCAGACCGGGCCTTCATATTCCTTCAAAGGATCGCGAGTATATTGAATCTTTCTTCAAAGGATTATCAATCTCGGCTAAGGGCCCTTTGATTGCCGTGCATCCCGGGACGAGCCCGAAGACCTCGTATAAAAGGTGGATGCCGAATCAGTATTCACAGGTGGCGGATCGGCTGGTCCGTGAATTGAGGGCATCCATCATATTTACTTGGGGCCCGGAAGAGTTGAAATGGGTGGAAGGTATTCAGAAAGAGATGAAGGAAGCCTCTATCTTGGGGCCCAAGACAGAATCTTTGACACAGTTGGGAGAGGTTTACAGACGCTGCCATCTTTATCTGGGAGGGGACACCGGACCAATGCACATTGCCTCCTTCATGGGAATCCCCGCGGTCGTCATCTACGGTCCGACAGATCCTATTGTGAATGAGCCTCTGGGGCAGCACAGAAGAGTCAGAAAAGAGGTGGGTTGCAATCCCTGCCGAAATCGTTCCTGTAAAGAGCTGACTTGTTTGAAGGCGGTTACTGTTGATGATGTCTTCATGGCAGTAGAAGAGGTTTTGTCTGCAACTATTTGAAACCTTATTGACTTGAAAGGATTTACATAATACTATTCTTGAATTATCTGTGATGAAGTTCCTAAAATTACAAGGATTGGATGGGTCAGAAGTCCGTAAATGAAAAGTGGAGGGTCCAAAGTGGCTAAAAAAATACTCGACTCTCCGCCCTCAAATCTCTAGACCCTTCAGGCAATGGGTAATATGAAATCCGATCTTAGAGGGGTGAGCCGAATATTGGTTAGAGGCGCGAACTGGGTGGGGGATACTGTCCTCACCTATCCAGCAGTACAGCAATTGAAAACGCTCTTTCCCCATTCCCATCTATCCATCCTTGTTTCGAGCCCTCTGGTCGATTTGTGGAAGACATTCCCTTATGTCGATGAGATCATCCCTCTTCAGAAGGAAAAAGGTATCGGATCTCTTGGGAGAGACTTGACCGTCGGCCGATCCCTGATGGAGAGGAGTTTTGATTTGGCGGTTATCCTTCCAAGATCTTTTCGCTCGGCCTTCCAGATCTACTTGGCTCGAATTCCGATTCGGATTGGTTATCGAGATAAAGGGCGTTCATTTCTCCTTACCCACGGAATTCATCGCACCCAAGAAGTCCTTCGTTCCCATCGGGTCCATTATTTCCAAAAACTGACTGAACCCTTGGGGGAAGCAGGAAGTTATCCTACTCCCCGGATCTTCCTCAGGGAGGAGGATCGAAGATGGGCTGAGCAGGTGCTAACGGATTTGAACCTATCAGATGGGAAACTTTTGATCGGCATGAACCCCGGTGCCACTTATGGCCTGGCCAAATGTTGGTATCCGGATAGGTTCGGGGATTTAGGGAAAAGACTCTGCAAGAAATGGGATGCCACTTTGCTCCTCTTCGGAAAAGAAGAGGAGAGGCCCATTGCCAGGGAGATTCTAAAGAACTCCGAAGACGGGGGGATTGATTTGACCGGCAAGACGAGTCTTCTTCAATTGGCTGCCCTGTTGGAGCGTTGTCAGCTCCTCGTGACCAATGATACAGGGACGATGCACGTAGCCGCTGCCGTCGGGACACCTGTCATCGCCCTCTTTGGTTCGACCGATCCTTCTGTTACAGGGCCCTGGGGAAACGGCCATGTGGTCGTGAGGAAGGATGTTCCTTGCAGCCCCTGTTTGAAAAGGGTCTGTCCCGCTGACCATCGATGTATGGACCTCATCACAGTCGATGAAGTGGAGGAGGCGGTTATCGGCAGGTTGAAGAATAGAGAGACATGATGGAGACGATCCCGGTTTCTGTTTATGTCCTCACCTTCAATAACAGCAGAACGATTGAGCAATGTTTGAAGAGCCTTGCGTGGGCAGAGGAATTGGTCGTCGTCGATTCGTTCAGCACAGACGGAACCTATGAGATCTGTCAACGATATACAAACAAGGTCTACCGGAGAGAATGGAAAGGGCATTGCGATCAGTATCAGTACGCCGCCGATCTCACCACCCGGGAGTGGATCATGTTTGTCGATGCGGATGAGGAGGTTCCTTTAGAGTTGGCGGAAGAGATTCAGAGGGAGTTGGACGGAGGGGTCAAAGACTCGGACGGCTTTTTTGTCTATCGACGCACTTATTACCTGGGGAGATGGATCCGGTATGGGGGATGGTATCCTGATGGAGAGATTCGACTCTATCGCAAGGGTAGAGGAAGGTGGAAGGGTGGATTACACGCCAAGGTCGTGGTGGACGGGAAGGTAGGCTTTCTAAAGAGCCAATATCTCCACTATACGTACCGGGATATTTCAGACCAGATTCAGACCGTCGATAAGTATTCTCGGATTGCTGCTGAAGATCTGGCACAGGCGGGAAAGAAATTCAGCCTCCTCAAGCTCCTCTTTCATCCTCCATTTCGATTCATCAAAGAGTACATTTTTAAGTCGGGGTTTCGGGATGGGCTCCCTGGCCTGATCATTGTCGTTACAACGATGTTTTACGTTTTTATCAAGCATGCGAAGCTTTGGGAACTGACAAGCTCGAAAAAGGAGATAGGAAATGGCTCCCGATGAGGAGGCCTTCAAAGAAAGAAGAGTCCTGGTCACAGGTGGATTGGGGTTCATAGGATCGAATCTTTCTGCGCAGCTAGTGAGGCTGGGGGCCAAGGTGACGATCGTGGATAGTATGATTCCCCGTCTCGGAGGGAACCTTTTCAACGTGAAGGAGATCGCCGATCATCTCCGTATCAACTTCAGTGATGTGAGGGACGCCCACTCCATGGATTATCTGGTAAAGGGACAAGAATATATCTTTCACCTTGCCGGTCAGGTGAACCATGTCGATAGCATTCGGAATCCCATTCAGGATCTGGACATTAACTGTCGGGGAACCCTCGTGCTTCTGGAATCGTGTCGAAGGAACAATCGTGATGTGAGGATTGTTTTTGCAGGGACAAGGGGGGAATACGGTTCGAGCGTGACCTTGCCGGTTGCCGAGGACCACCCCACCAATCCCAAGGGGATTTATGCGGTGACGAATTTGACGGCTGAGAAGATGGTACTTGTCTATCATGATGTCCACAAGATCTCGGGGACCTGTCTCCGGATCACGAATACCTATGGGCCCCGACACCAGATGGCCCATGATGAATATGGCGTCCTTAATTGGTTCATCCGGAAGGCCATCGACGGTGAGATGATCCCCGTCTTCGGAGACGGCAGAATATTAAGAGATTTCCTCTATGTCGATGATTTAGTCGATTGTTTCTTGCAAGTCGGAACCTGTCGCTCTGCCTACGGAGAGGTGTTCAATGTAGGAACGGGGATACCGATCAGTTTCTTCGATCTTGCGAAGAAGATCATTGAGATTACAGGAACGGGGAGAGTTGGGTTGACCGAATTTACACAGGAGCGAAGGGAAGTGGAACCAGGTGATTATTATACGAATGTCTCCAAAATCAAGCGCATCGTGGGTTGGAAGCCTAGGACTGACCTCGAGGAGGGTCTGCGAGGGACGATCGAATTCTACAAAAAGCATAAGAAAGAATATTGGGGCTAAAATATAGAATATACGTTTATAGATCTCAGACTGGAGATTGAAATCGTGAGAAGATCCAAAGAACGATGTGTATCGAAAACAAGCTGAATACTCGGGTCTCCCAATCTGAAACCTGAGAGGCGAAATCTGAACGATTTGGATAGCCGGGATGGTTCCTTTTAACGACTTAAGAAGACAATACAGCCGGATTAAAGAAGAGATTCTTTCTGCTATTAGAAAAGTTCATGAAAAAGGTCGTTTCATCTTAGGAGAAGAGGTTTTAGCTTTTGAGAAGGAATTCGCCAAATACTGTGGTGTCCGGTATGGAGTCGGCGTGGCTTCAGGAACGGATGCCATTTCGGTGGCTTTAAAAACAGCAGGCATTGGAGAAGGCGATGAAGTCGTCACCGTAGCCAACACCTTTGTTGCCACGGCCTTAGCCATCTCCTTCGCAGGGGCAAAACCCGTCTTTGTGGAGATTGATCCCAGAACCTATACGATGGATCCAGGCAGGCTGGAGCTCCTTTTAAGGCGTCGAAAGGCAAAGAAGGAGGGCAGAAAGATCAAGGCACTCCTTCCTGTCCATCTTTACGGCCATCCTGCGGAGATGGATTCGATCATGGAGATCGCAAAACGTTATGATCTCATCGTTATTGAGGATGCCTGCCAAGCCCACGGCGCGAAATACAATGGGAAGAAGGCGGGCTCCTTCGGCGCATTGGGTTGTTTCAGCTTCTATCCTACCAAGAACCTGGGTGGATCTGGGGATGGTGGAATGATAGTGACGGACAATGAAAAATACCTCGAGAAACTGAGGCTCTTGCGCTGTTATGGAGAGAAGAAGAGATACCAACATCTCCTCAAGGGGGGCAACAGCCGTTTGGATGAGATCCAGGCAGCAATTCTTCGAGTCAAATTGAAATACCTGGATCAATGGAACAGCGAACGGAGAAGGAAGGCCAAGATCTACACGGAGCTACTTGCTCCATCGGGAGCCGAATGTCCCATAGAGGGAGAAGGAGTTAAGCATGTCTACCACCTCTACGTGATCCGGACAAGGAAGAGAAATTCTGTCCAAGCCTTCCTAAAGGGCAAGGGGATCGAGACCCTTATCCATTACCCTGTTCCCATCTATCGGCAGCGAGCCTTTAGGGAATTGGGATATCAAAGGGGCGACCTGATGATGACGGAAGATTTCTGCGGGAAGATTCTATCCCTTCCGTTCTTTCCGGAAATCGAAGAATCGGAGATGGAAGAAGTGGCATGGGCGGTTCAAGTCTTTTTCAACCAGCCTTCCTTGCAGGGGCAACGGACAGGAGGCAGTCGGTGAGAGCGGCATTGAAAATCCTCCATCTCTTCAGCGATTGGAAGTGGACCGGGCCAGCTGAGCCTGTGTTGAATCTGTGTCGGGAGTTGGAGAGGCGGGGTCACGATGTCACTTTAGCCTATCGTAAACCTCCTTTTCCGGTAGAGGATAGTCTGGAGAGGAGGGTGTTAGAAAAAGCGGTGAAGGCCACTGACCAATTCCATTTGAACCATGTCTTGAAGGTTTCTCATCCCCTTTCCATTCGAGATAGCCTCCGTGATCTTTCGAATCTCACTTGTTACCTCCGTCAAGAACAGTTCGATATTCTGAATGTCCACCAATCCCACGATCATATCTTGGGGGGGATTGCAGCGAGGCGGTCGAACCATCCTCTCATCGTCATTCGTACAGACCACAAACGGGATCCCTTAAAACCCAGCCTCCGGAATCGCCTTCTTATCTCTCGATTGACCGATGGGATGATCACCTTCTCAGAGAGGGCGAGGAGGGAAGACGAAGCAAATTTCGGCCTCCCGGCAGAAAGGGTGGCCAGGATCGTGCCCGCATTGGATGTGGATCGATTCAATCCAAAGAGGCAGTTTAAAGGTATGAGAACTGTCTTCGGGATTGGACCGGATGAGATTGTTGTCGGAATGGTTGCGCGATTTCAAAAATACCGAAAGACAGAGGTCTTCTTGGAAGCAGTGAGAATCATCGTGAAGGAATTCCCAAACATCAAGGTTCTCTTGATCGGTCGGTCAAGTCAAATGGAAGACAGCGTGATCAAGCCGATGAAAAGGTTGGGAGTCGAAAAATGGGTGATCCTCGGAGGGTATCGTACCGATGATTATGTTGATACCCTGGCTTGTATGAATATCTTTGTCTTTTTGATGGCCGGCTCTGATGGAACAGCCCGAGCTTTGAGGGAAGCAATGGCCATGGGGAAACCGGTCGTTGTCGCTGACCGAGGCATGTTGCCTGAATTGGTGGAGCACGGCATCTCGGGTTTGGTGGTCAAGGATACGCCTGAGGAGTTGGCCAAGGCAACACTTCAATTGCTTCACAATCGAACGTTGAGGGTAAAAATGGGATGGGCTGCCCGCCAGAAGGCCTATCAGGAGTTTCGGTTGGATCATCAAGCGGAAGCGGTGGATAGCTTCTATCGAAAATTGGTTTCACTTGGTAAGTGGAGAAGAACATAAGATTTGCAACTGCCATCTTGGACTTTTCTAGGAAGAGAGGAGGAGCCGAGGCATATCTGGTAGACCTGTGCACGCGAATGGCCGGTGAAGAGAATGAAGTCCATGTCTACGCTGAGCATTGGGACGCAGAGGGCCAGCGAATTGATTTCCATCGGATCAGAACGATCCCTTTCCCCAGAAGCCTTCGCCTCCTTTCCTTTGCGATGATGGCGACCAAAGAGATCAAGAACGGAGATTACGATATTTCTTTTGGCGTCGGGAATACTTTAAGAGCCGATGTTCTTCAACCCCATGGGGGTGTGCATTGGGCGTGGTTTTGGAGAAGCCTTCGGGCTTACGACCATGCCATTGTTTGGGCGATCAAGTTCTTGGCGAGGGTCATGAGCCCAAGACAGTGGGTGAGTGGATGGATTGAGGATGCCCCTTACAAAGGAAGAACCTTTTCCAAAATCGTTGCCATTTCTGATATGGTGAAGCGAGATATGATGGGGTGGTACAAGATTCCAGAGGATCGGATCGACGTTGTCTACAATGGGGTTGATATCGAACGGTTTCACCCTCGAAATCGTCAGTATCGGAATGAAGTCAGAAACCGGCACAACATTGGAGAGGAGTTTGTGATCCTCTTTGTCTCCAATAATTTTCGGATGAAGGGCCTAGGTCACCTGATGAAGGCACTGGCTCATCTCAAGACAGAAGACTGTCCTCCTTTCAAGCTCCTCGTTTTGGGAAGGGATCGAAAGGGTCCCTATCTCCATCTGGCGAGAAGAATCGGGATTTCTGAAGAGACGGTCTTTGCGGGATCAATCCACGACATAGAGAAATACTACGGAGCTGCGGATCTTCTGGTCCATCCCTCTTTCTACGATGCTTGTTCACTTACCGTGTTGGAAGCTCTAGCGACCGGGTTGCCAGTGGTCACTACTTCTTCTAATGGAGCAAGCGGAATCCTTACCACAGGCCAGGAGGGTTTTGTGATTTCCGATCCCAAAGACAGACAAATGCTTAAGCAACAGATTTCATTCTTTTTTGGAAAGGAGTTGAGAGAGAAGGCCTCCACCGCTTCTCGGAAGTTAGCAGAGCACTACTCCCTTGAAAAAAACTGGGAGGCGATGAGACATATCTTAGAGGGCGTGTCTTGTCAGAAAAAAAGGAGAGAATAGATGCTTCGTGAGGAAGCGTGTCTGGAGCACCAGCCAGGGTGATCCAACGATATGATTTCAGCGTGAAACAATGGGTGAGAATGGATGAACGAGGAAATCTCCTGGAGTAAGCTTTCTGAGTACCGGAGTAGAGTCCATCAACAGTATTCACGACTCTGGGACCTGAGAATCGTAAGAAAAAGACTCCCCTTCATCTTAAAATACTTGAGAGAGGGTGAATCGGTTCTGGAAATAGGAGCCTTCAATTGCAATCTGGCAAAACGGATTAAGAAATATTATCCCGATGTTCAGTACAAGAGCATGGATATTGATCCGACCTATCCCCACGATTACTCTTCTTTTGAGGAGATCAAGGAAAAGTTTGATTTGGTCCTCTTATTCGAGGTGATTGAACACTTAACACTGAAGGACGGAAGGGAGATCGTGGCCAAGATCTACCAAGTCTTGAAGGAAGAGGGAAGGGTAATTCTGACGACTCCTAACATCTATACACCGGGTCAATACTGGAAGGATATCACACATCTCACCCCCTATCATTACGAAGAGCTGGGAGGAGCATTCCTTATTCAAGGCTTCGAACTTTTGGAAATCTGCAGGTTACATAACGAGCCATTTTTGAATTTCTTTTTAAAAGTCTACTTCTTTTCACCATTTTTCCGTTTTCTTGGGATTGATTTTACAAAGTCCATTCTCTTGGTAGCTCAAAGAACGTAAGGCATGAAGGTTGCTTTTTTGATCCATAGCTTGGAAGTAAACAGTTGTCGTTATCGGGTGCTTCAGTACCTTCCCTATTTAAGAGATCACGGGGTTGATGCCTCCATCCATTTTTATAAATGGAGATGGCAGGAGAAACTGCAATTTTATAATAACTTGGGCCAATATGACATCCTCTATATTCACCGAAAACTTTTTTCGCCCTTTGAGTTCTGGTACATCCACAAGAAGGCCCCCAAAATCATCTATGATTTTGATGATGCCTTGATGTATCGGAGTTCAGGTTCAAAAAATCCATACTCTTCTTCTCGGCGAATTAAATTCGACTACATGATGAAACGGGTCGATTTTGTCATTGCAGGGAATCAGTTCTTGAAATCAGAAGTCCTTCCTTATAACCACAACGTCGAAGTTATTCCTACCTCCATTGATCTCGCTCGATATCATTTGAAAGAGTACGGCCGGAGAAAAGATCACTTTATCATCGGCTGGTTGGGAAGCCGTACTACCTTAAAATACCTACCTTCTCTCATCCCCGTACTTGAGAAAATCTTCCAAAAAGACCCTCGCGTCAAGTTGAAGATGGTCTGCGATCAGTTTTTGGACGATCTTCGTGTCCCTGTGATCAAGAAGAGGTGGTCCCTGGATGAAGAGGTGGAGGATCTGAGAAGCTTCGATATCGGCGTCATGCCTCTTTCCAACGACCTTTGGTCAAAGGGCAAATGTGGGTTGAAGATTCTCCAATATTTTGGCGTGGGGATCCCTGTGGTCTGCACTCCAATCGGTGTCAATAGGGATATTGTCGAGGATGGGGTGAGCGGCTTTTGGGCGGGCAATGAGGAAGAGTGGGAAAACTGCCTATCGAGATTGATTGAGGATGAAAGGTTACGAAGGGAGATGGGCCTCAGGGGGAGAAATAAGGTGGAGAAGGGTTATTCCCTGGAAGTCAACGCCCCCCAGGTCCTCGATGTCCTAGATCAGGTTGCATCGGAAAAGGATAAACGGAATTGAAGTGGCTTTTCTTTAAAGTGGCTTTCCTTTACGCGAGGGTGTACGCCTTATTCTGCTATTACAGGAAGAAGGAGAGAAGAAAGGAAATTGAAGAGAAATTCGATTTCTTCCTCAAAAAAGGCTGGAGGCCAGCAGAAAAGAAGAAGATCGTCAGACATATTTTTGAGCTGAGGGGGTCGAGGAAGGTGATGCATTATCTCATTCCCTTTTTGGATCGTCGATTGGTCAACAGGTTTTATGAGATTGAAGGCCTTCATCATTTAGATCAGATATTAAAGGAAGGCAGAGGAGTTGTCCTGATGGCAGGCCATTTTGGGAACCCCCACCTCGCATTTTGCGCCATCAGGCGGATGGGATACGATCTGACCCTTGTCAAGGGTGGGGCACCCAAGAAGGCCAAGTATGGGAAGTTAAGATACAGGGAGACCTCTGAGGACACGATCTTCATTTGTGACTCCAATCACGGGGCGAGTTATAAGGGCAGGATACTGGAAATACTTCGGTCCGGTAAGATCATCCATTACTACGCAGATACAAGAGAGGGAAGGGTCAGAGAAAGGGTCTCTTTCCTCGGAAGAGAGATGGGGTTCCCGACCGGGATGATCCATCTTGCTAACCAAGCGGGAGCCGCTATCGTTCCTTGCATCCACTTTTACCGGAAAGGGAAGATAACCTTAATATTCAAGGAACCCTTGGATCATCATTGGGTAAAGGGTGCAGATGACTATAGGAAGATCGTTTCAGAATTTGCAAAATTATTGGAAACCACTATTCTCGCCAACCCGGAGCAATACATGGGAATCTATGGCCCAACCGTGTTGTCTGAGTATTACCGTTCTCACCGAAACGAGAACGGCACTTTGCTTTCTTAGAGGAAGAAAATGAGAGAGGCAGTCGTCAATTATGTGAAATGGGCCATTGAGCGTTTTCCTTTTGAGGAACCCATCCTCGACACCTGCGCCGGATGGGAGCCCGATTACCATCAACCGCTCTTCCCTGGGAAAAGGTACATCAAGCAGGACATATTGGAATTCCCCATCTCGCCTTTAATGCCTTGAGAGTGATAGGTTATGATGTGGTTCTTCTTATCGGAGTCACGCCGAAAAATCCGAAGCATTGAAGGTTTCGATATTATCGTACCTCAGAAAATACGGCTTTTTCCCTGCCCCGTCTCTATTCCTATTGCAATGGCTGGATCTCCGTGGATGGAGAACAGGGGGTCCGGGATCAAAGAAGCGAAATACGAAAAAAGAAGTCCTGCTCGTTATAGGGATCTTGATCTCCGCCGGTGTTGTTATGGTTTTTAATTCCCTGCCTTTCCTGATCTTCTTCCCTGCGGTTGTGATTCTCTATTTCATATCTCCTCACCGATATCGCTGGGCTCTGCTACTGGGGGCAAGCTTTTTTTTCTACATGTACTGGAAACCCGACTATATTGTCCTCCTCATCATACCTACACTGATCAGCTATCTGTCCGGGGTGGCTCTGGGAAGGACCGGAGACCCCTCCAGACGGAAAATGATTTTAATTCTGGGCCTGGGGGCAAGTTTGACCCCTCTCTTTATTTTTAAATATCTCAACTTTGTGAACGAGTTACTGAGAGGAATCATACAGTGGATTGGCCCCTCCTATCCGGTAACCCTGTTTCATTGGATTCTCCCTGTTGGAATCTCATTCTACACTTTCAAAGCCATGAGTTATACCATTGACGTCTATAGGAGGAAAATCGGGCCTGAGCCACATTTGGGTATTTTTGCTCTTTATGTCAGTTTTTTCCCCCAACTTCTGGCAGGACCGATTGAGCGGTCGGATCACCTGATCCCACAGTTTCATGAGAAATTTGATTTTGAGGGGCAGCGGGTATTCGATGGGCTAAAAATCATGATCTGGGGTCTCTTCAAGAAGGTGGTGATTGCGGACAGGGTTTCGATTCTCGTCAATCAGGTTTATAATCATCCAGAAAATTATTCGGGCCTTCCGCTCCTTGTGGCCACGGTCTTTTTTGCATTTCAAATCTATTGCGACTTTTCGGGTTATTCAGACATGGCCATCGGAGCAGCACAGGTGATGGGATTCAAGGTGATGGACAATTTCAACCGGCCCTATTTCGCCGTCTCGGTCTCAGACTTCTGGAGAAGGTGGCATATCTCCCTGTCCACTTGGTTTCGAGATTACCTCTACATCTCATTGGGAGGCAACAGGGTTGTGAGATGGAGATGGTACTACAATTTATTTATCACTTTTCTGTTGAGCGGATTATGGCATGGTGCTGGTTGGACGTTTTTGATCTGGGGTGCCCTTCATGGTTTCTACTTCCTCTTTTCAATCTGGACGGGAGAGGTCAGAAAAAAAATAGTTCATTGGGTAGGTCTGGACCGTTTTCCGGCCTTCCATCAAACTTTGAAGGTGATCATCACCTTCGTTTGCGTCTGCTTTGCATGGATTTTTTTCAGGGCGAAGACCCTCTCCGATGCTTTTTATATTATGACTCACCTCTTTTCCGAAATGGGAAGTATCGGCCATCTGAAACTGGCCATGAGGGGTCTCTTTGACCTGGGACTGGAGAGATACGAGTTTTATATTGGCCTGGGTTCAATTGTCATGATGGAATGTGTTGAGGGAGTAAAGAGAAACGGGGATATCCGGGATCTGTTTATTGGAATGCCTCTCTTGTTGAGATGGATGTTTTACTACGTCCTGATTCTATCCATCATCTTGCTGGGAGAGTATCCTGAACAGGGTTTTATCTATTTTCAATTCTGAAAGGGAGATGGGAAGGTGACCTTGAAGGCCTTTGGGAAAAAAATGGGAATATTCGCCTTTTTTCTCTCGGTGATCCTGATACTTCTGAATCGCTGGATGGGCCAGAGCCTAGCGATCCATTATGATATGCAATATGAAGAAGCCATCCACCCAAAAATAAACGCCCCCATCATCATCATCGGTTCTTCCCATGCCACCCATGGAATCAATCCAAAGTACCTTGAAGACAACCGGTTTAGTGTTTATAATTTTGCACTGAATGGAGGGAATCCCCTGTTTTATCTAAAGTGGTATCATCGAATACTTACCCGGTACTACAGAAGGCCTTCCCATGTGATCTATGCGGTGGACTGGTTCATGTTTGACGATCACCTGCTCCAGAGGCAATTCGAGCACGACAGCAAATATCTTCCACTCCCCTTGCTGATGGCAGAGTTGAAGGAATCGAGGGCGTTGAAGACGTTGATATTGAATCGGTTCAGCATTATTCGGGAAAGGAAGAAATTGCCCGTGCTGTTATTCAAAAAGAGAAGGGAGCAGGACATCTATCCCATAAGAAAGTACTATAAGGGGTTTGTCCCCTATGAATCGAAAGGGAACCTGTGGAAGACAAAAGAAGTGAAGGTTACCTATTCCAAAGAGCAATTCGGGGCTTTTGAAGAAATACTGGACCAATTTAGGAGAGATAATATAAAGGTTATCTTTGTTCAGATACCGGAATATATTTCGGGGCGTCATTCGGCTGGCTATTTGGAAAACATGGAAAAGCTGGATGAGGTAGCACGGGATCGAAATATTCCTTTTCTGGACTATAACCGGGGGAAAATATCGGCGATCAATTATGAGGCCCGTTACTACTCCGATTGGGGACATCTGAACGAAAAGGGAAGTGAGATTTTTTCGAGGCTCCTGAAGGAAGATTTGGGGAAGATATTGAATTGACAGGAATTCCCGAAGGGTGAATCCAATTTCCCCAAAAGGCATTCACCGATTCCGTCTTGAACAGCATAGGGCCCAGGATGGGTGGCAGCATTTTCGAGTTGGAAAGAGTGTTCGATATAAATATTACACAAGGTGAAATCAAGGGATGGATTGGGGAAGATATTCTTCATCTTCTTCCCCCGCGGTTCTTTGAAGATCCTGTCCGTTCCGCACAAGAGATGGGTGGATCTGTGATCAAGGAATCCAGACTGAGATGGGCGGCTATGTTCACCCTGCCAAACGAACAAAGGATTTTTTTGAAAAGGGATCGGACAAAAGGATGGCTTGAATCGTTGAAATACGTTTTTTCCCCTTCTAAGGGAAAGAAAGAATGGTTCATGGCCCATCAATTGAAAGAGAGAAACCTCTCCATCCCTGAACCCTTTGGCTGGATGGAGAAGATCCGTTGGGGATTTGTGAAGGAGAGCTACTACCTTTCCGAGGCCATTGGATCAGGGACCTCTCTCATCGATGATCCGTTGAAGCTTGGGGAAAGTTCCTCCATTGATGAATTGGCGAAGATCGTGCGGAAGATTCACGACTCAGGACTCTTCCACGAAGATCTTCACGCAGGGAACTTCTTGTGGGACGGCCAAACCCTCTTTCTCACCGACCTCCATCGTGGGAAGATCATCCGGTCCCTCTCCTTGAATCAGAGACGGTGGAACCTATCGCAGCTCTTTCACTCTCTGAGATCTGTATGGAGCGAAAGAGATCGACTGCGATTTCTTAAAACGTATTTTGAAGGGGATCCCATTTATTTTCAAAAAAGGGAAGATTGGGTCCAAAAAATCGATTCGTTGATGAAACGGCTCCAAAGAAGGCAATGGAAGAGCAGGGCCAAACGCTGCCTGAAAGAGAGCACAGAGTTTTCGATTGAAAAGGAAAAAGGGGTTCGGTATTACCATCGAAGAGATTTCTCCCTGGTTCATTTGAAAAGGATGGTGGAAGAACATCTGCGGTGGATCGAAGAAAAACCGTCGTCGTTGGCGAAATATTCCTCGGAGGTGATGGTTTCTATATTGAAGGACGGGGAAAAGAGAATATCGGTGAAACAGTTCCGTTATCCCCACTGTTGGGACGTTTTCAAGGAGCATTTTCGTCGTTCAAAGGGGCTCAGGGCATGGCTGGCCGGGAATGGCTTGAGGGCAAGGGGAATTCCGTCTCTTTTACCTCTTGCCTTCGTGGAAAGGAAGAATTGGCTGGGATTGATTGAGACCTTCTTGGTGATGGAGGCCCATGAAATGAGCCGTGAGTTGGATCGATACATTTTAGAGGGATTCAGGGATGTGAGGGAAAAGAGACGCTTTATTAAGACTTTCGCCCGATGGCTTTCTCATTTTCATAGAATGAACCTTTATCATCGGGACATGAAGACCTGCAATATTCTCATTTCAGAAAATGGAGAAACCTGGGATTTTCATCTCCTCGATCTGGAGGACGTCCGATTGGGCAAGAGGGTGGGAGAGAAGGATGTGTTTAGAAATCTCCTGCAACTCAATACCTCGATTCCCAATACGATCAGCCGCAGAGACCGCTTAAGGTTTTTTAGAGATTATACACGGTTCCATCCTGTCATCAAGAATCATCGGATGTTCCTCTTCCGATTGCTTCAGAGGAGTAGGGAAAGGGGAGTGGTATACGTTTCCTCCAAGGGAGTCATTAGTGAAAAGCCGTTTTGAAGAGATGGAATCCCCTTTTGGAGACTCTTACGAAGAGGTTTAAAGGATGGTGCTTGGGGATGAACCTTTTAGGACTGGGAGACCCAAGGCATCTGGAGATCCGTAGAAATTGATTGACTTATCCATTATTATTGTGAGTTGGAATTCGAAGGAATATCTTCTTCCTTGTATCGCCTCGATTTTTGAGACGACAAAGAGGATCCCTACGGAGGTTATTGTCATAGACAATCATTCCAGTGACGGGAGCGGCCCAGAGGTGAAAAAGACATTTCCTGGGGTTCACCTCATTCTCAACGAGAAAAACTCTGGTTTTGCCAGGGCAACCAATCAGGGGCTAAAAGAGTCACAAGGAAGATATGTTCTTCTCCTCAATCCTGATACCCGGATGAAAGAAGGGGCTATTGAGAGATTACTCTCTTTCATGGAAACCCATTCAAAGGTTGGAGTCTCTGGCGGGCAACTCCTGAACAGGGATGGATCGAAACAGAACTCGATCGCCAATTTTCCATCCCTGGCCACAGAACTCCTTAATAAGAGTCTCCTGAGATGGATGTTCCCAAAGAAATTTCCAGGTAAGGAAAGGAATTCCCTCGAACCCATCGAGGTCGATTCGGTGATCGGCGCATGTATGATCGTAAGAAGAGACGCCATGGAGCGGGTCGGACTCTTGGATGAGGGTTATTTTCTCTTCTTAGAAGAGACCGATTGGTGTTATCGGATGAAGAAGACTGGATGGAAGGTCTACCATCTCCCTCAAGCGGAGGCCTACCATTATCAAGGACAGAGTGCAGAGAGGGAAAAGAAAAAGGCAAAGGTGGAATACTACCGATCTCGATACCATTTCTTCAAGAAAAATAGAGGAGAATTTCAATGGTCCATTCTCCTCATCGGATTAGTCTTGAGATTGGCGATTGAGTTAATTTTTACTACTCTCATTTGCCTTTTTACATTCTTTAGCATTAATAAGTGGAGGAGGAAACTTTCAATCTTCGTATATCTGTTCTGGTGGCATATGAGACTATGTCCTGAGGGAATGGGATTAAGAAATGGAATGGGCAATGGTCAATGATCAATACTCAATGATCATTTGAATTGCCCATTGATCATTGCAAACTGATCCTTATTAGGAGGTTCCATGATCAACGTGGCCGTAGTGGGAGCAGGGGCATGGGGAAAGAATCATATTAGGGTATTTTCTGAAATTCCTAATGTCCGACTAAAATACATCTGCGATCAGGATTCTTCGAAACTACCCTCTCTGGAGAAAACCTATCCTCAATCGAAGATGGTGAAGGATCTGAGTCCCATTCTTCTTGATTCAGAAGTGAGAGGGGTCGTGGTCGCCTCTTCAGCCATCTCCCATTACTCTTTGTCAAAAGAGATCTTGTTAGCGGACAAAGATGTTTTGGTCGAGAAGCCGATGGCCTTAAGCTCAAAGGATGCTGAAGAGATGCTCGAGATCGCAGAGAAAAGGAGAAGGGTCCTGATGGTTGGTCATCTCCTGATCTATCATTCTGTGGTGGATCGGCTGAAGGAGATGGTGACGTCCGGGGAATTGGGGAAGATCTACTACATTTACACGCAGCGGGTCAATCTCGGTGTGATTCGCCAGGATGAAAACGCCCTTCTTTCCTTCGCTCCTCATGACCTTTCTGTCATCCTCTATCTCCTCGAAGAACAACCCATCGTCGTCTCATCCCACGGAGAAAGTTACATCCAGCAAGGGATTGAAGATGTTGTTTTTCTCAGCCTCCGGTTCTCTGATGGGAAGATGGCCAATATTCACCTCAGTTGGCTGGATCCCCATAAACTGCGGAGGATTACCATCGTCGGTTCGAAGAAGATGGTTGTTTTCGATGATATGGAGGTTTCTGAGAAATTGAAGATATACGATAAAGGCGTGAGGAATCTCTCTTATGATACTTATGGAGAATATTTGAGCCTGAGGTTTGGAGACATTACCATCCCGAGCATCAAGATGGTAGAGCCTCTTCGAGCGGAGGCAGAGCATTTTATTCA
>JBEKDJ010000023.1:0-26178 GCA_050014415.1 Thermodesulfobacteriota bacterium
AATCTCTCAAGGAACAACTCACCCTGAACCATGATTGCTCCTCATGGACTACTGCATTCTCATATCAATTTACGGGGAGCCACCCTTGTTACTTTTGGCCCCCTTTGGATTGTTGCCCACAGCAGGGGTTAACATCAGTGTCAACGTCTATGTTGTTACCCTCTGTGGTGCCAAAAAGAAGACCTGACACCACTGATAATAGAGCCAGCATGACACCGGGGATAGTAATAATAATGAAACGACGTGGCGCCGAAAATAAATCGATCAAGCGGGTTAACATGATTTCTAGTCAGGAATAAAACAGGTTAGTTTCTCAGGACTCGGATGGATTCGAACTCAAATGAGATTTCAGTGAAGATTTAGCCTTTTTTTCGAATCGGTAGAGCGTTCTCGGATTGACCCTTAAGATTTCTGCAGCGACTTTCTTATTCCCATCTGTTTCCTTTAGTATCTCTAAGATATATTCGGCTTTTATATCATCCAATGATTTATGGTATGTCGCTCCTTTTCTTATTAGGTCTGTAAAACCTCCCCTCAGGTTCTTGGGAAGGTCCTTCGGAATCAAATAATCTCCATCGGCCATGATCACGGCTCTTTCGATGATGTTTTCCAATTCCCTGACATTTCCCGGCCAATGATACTCTAAGAGGAGGTTCATTGAATCCTTTGAGATTCCCTTAATCTGTTTGCGGGTTTCTCGGGTATAGATATCAAGAAAGTGGTAGGCGAGCAGAGGGATGTCTTCTCTTCTGTCCTTCAAATCGGGAAGAAAGATGGGAAAAACATGGAGGCGGTAGAAGAGGTCTTCACGAAACCTCCCATTCTTCATGTTAGCTTCGAGGTTTTCATTGGTTGCTGCAATTACCCGGACATCGATCTTAGTCTCCTCGGTGCTGCCCACCCTCATCACCACCTTCTCCTGAAGGACTCTCAGGAGCTTTATCTGAGCGGAAGGTTGGAGGGTAGATATCTCGTCCAAGAAGAGTGTCCCTCCACTGGCCTCTTCGAACAATCCTCTCTTCGCCTGAATCGCTCCGGTGAAGGCACCCTTGGTATGGCCGAAGAGCTCGCTTTCAATCAAGGTTTCAGGGATTGCTCCGCAATTGAAAGGAAGGATTAGCCTATCGGCCCTCGGGCTATTGTAATGGATCGCCTTGGCCACGAGTTCTTTACCCGTTCCACTCCCCCCATAGATGATCACCGTGCTGTTGCTTGGGGCTACTTTTTCGATGAGAGAGAAGACCTCTTGCATCTTCTTGCTCTTTCCAACAATCTTATTGAATTCAAATCTTTTTCTCACCTCCATTCTCAGAAGCCGGTTCTCCCTGATGAGGAGGCTTTCTTTCTGAGCTTTGGAGATGTGGATGAGGAGTTCATTAAGGTCTATGGGTTTTGTGATATAGTCATCCGCTCCGATCTTGATCGCCTCTACAGCTGTTTCAATCGATCCGTAGGCAGTCATCAGAATCACCGTTAAGTCTGGCCTTGTTCCTTTGACTGTTTTGAGGAGTTCGATACCATCCATCCCTGGCATCTTCATGTCTGTTAATACCAGGTCAAAGACATCATTTTCTATCTTTTCAATTGCCTCCGGCCCGTTATGGGTAACTTCGACGGTAAACTCACCCATCTGGGAAAGACCTTGCTTAAGCATTTCACGAATGGGTGCTTCATCATCGACTACCAATATCTTCATGGGCTCCACATTTCGCTCCTTATGAGTTATTATTATCAAAAATCTTGACTTAAATCAAACTTTTTTGTTTAAAAGGGTTGACTGTTTGTCAATTTCTTATAAAATATAGCGTGTCGACTACCGATGGGGAGAAAAGAGAAAGGAGGCCATTCATGCAAGACCGGATTTTAATTGTCGATGACGAGGATATGATTTGCAGAGTCCTGGTTCGAAGACTATCCGCAGAAGGGTACGCATGCACGACGGCTCATAACGGAAAAGAGGGTCTTAACTACGCCCATAAAAATCCTTTTTCTCTCATAATTTCCGACATAAACATGCCTGAAATGGATGGCCTCGAACTCCTGAAAAGGGTGAAGACCATGAATCCAAACATGATGGTCATCATGGTCACCGCCTATCCTGAAATTGATATGGCAGTGGAAGCCATGCGCCTTGGGGCCTATGATTTCATCATAAAACCTGCGGACTTAGATTTGGTGGTGCTCAGTGTCAAAAGAGCCCTGGAGAAGAAGAGACTGGAGGAGGAGCTTGAGGCGTATCATAAAAACCTGGAAAAACTGGTGGAGGAGAAGACGGCGGGGCTTCGACAGGCTTACCGGATCCTGAAGAAAGTCCACCTGGATTCTGTCAAAGTTCTGGTCGAGGCGATCGATGCAAAGGATCCCTACACCCGTGGTCACTCCGATCGAGTCAAGAGGATGAGCTTAAAGATCGCCGCTCGGTTGGGTTATAATGAGGAGAAGCTGGAGGTATTGGAATATGCGGCACTCCTTCATGACATTGGCAAGATCGGCATCAGGGACGAGATACTTCAGAAGCCGGCTGCTCTGAACACCGAGGAGTATCAATACATCCAGGAGCATCCATTGATTGGTATTAAGATCCTGGAAGGGATCGGGTTTTTTGAGGACAAGATCCCCCTGATTCGTCATCACCATGAGCATTTTGACGGGAAGGGATATCCGGATGGATTGGCCGGAGAGGCTATTCCCCTTGGGGCAAGAATCATCGCTGTTCCGGATGCCTTTGATGCAATGAGCAGTATGAGGCCCCATCGCGGGGCTCTGCCGCTCCAGAATATTCTTACAGAATTGGAGGCAGGAAGAGGCAAACAGTTTGACCCTAAGATTTTGGAAATCTTCTTGAATGAGAAGGTTTATATCCTATAGCTCACGAAACAGAAATAATGGTCCCCCCTTTCCACTGACAAGGGTTTTTGTACCTGAATGAAATTGGTTCGCTTCGCTCATCCCGCCTTGGCGGGAGAATAGCCGAATACTGGGACGTTGGGATGATGGCGAAGATAGTTTCACTAATCCTGATATCATCCTGTGCTAGTTGATACGCTGTAAAGAAATGCAGATTCAATCATGATAGTTGAATAAGGTCTTCCGCTTTCTTGACCCAATCATCCAGCATTCCGATATTCCATTATGCCGTGTGGCTTGTGTAAGAACGTAACACCCCCAAGGGCCTAAACTTCAATACGTTGTAGAAATCTCAGAGGGTGCGTTTGTTGTCAAATGCCAGCTAACCTTACTCCTCAATATCTGGAAGCAGAGACCAAATTCAAGCAGGCCAAGACCCCCACGGAAAAAATGAAGGCCTTGGAAATCATGATGGCCGTCATCCCGAAACACAAGGGAACGGAGAAAATCCGTGGTCAACTCAAGAGTCGTATGGCCAAATTGAAGGCAGAGCTTCAAAGAAAACCGACCCTTGGGAGAGCAGAGCAGGTCTATAATGTCAAAAGGGAGGGAGCGGCTCAAGTGGTTCTATTGGGGCTTCCCAATTCTGGCAAATCAAGCTTCTTCTCTCAGTTAACCCACGCCTTTTCTGAGGTGGCCAGCTACCCGTTCACCACCCAGAAGCCCATTCCGGGAATGATGAAGTTCGAGAATCTTCAGATCCAATTGGTGGATACTCCGCCGGTTCAAATGGACCATGTCGAACCAGGATTCTCCAACCTGATTCGAAATGCCGATGCTCTCCTTGTCCTTGTTGACCTCACAGAGGACCCCATTTCCCAGATGGAGGTCCTCCTGGAGGAGTTGACACGGATGAGAATAAAGATCGTCGGCAAGGCCCCGATACCCTCCGCGGGAGCGGGATGGGTTTCCCTCAGGGCCCTTCTCCTCGCGAATAAATGTGATATCAAGAATACAATAGAGGCATACCGATCATTTGAAACCTATTTCAGCCGCAGCCTCCCCGTCCTGCCCATTTCTGCAGAGGAAGGAATGAATCTTGAAGAATTGAAAAAGGAGATCTATCAACTCCTCGGCATCCTCCGCGTCTACACAAAGCATCCTGGAGAGGAGCCTGATCTTACAGAGCCCGTTGTCCTCAGAAAAGGAAGCACTGTGGAAGACGTGGCGCTTTCTATCCATAAGGACTTCGCCGCCAAACTGCGGTATGCCAGGATTTGGGGTTCTGGAAAACTTGGGGGTCAGATGGTTAAGCGAGACTCCGAGGTCAACGAGGGGGATGTCATTGAACTGCATATTTAGAACCGGTTCGGAGTGATAGGTTCGGCCTGCCTTTGCCAATCTGCTCGCCAAACATGTTCTTTGGCAGGCGAGAGCGGCTACGGACAGGCACGAGTTCGGAGATCAGAGGAACAGAAACAGTCAGGAGTTCGGAGTGATAAGCTTTGGGGTTCTTGAGAGACTTTTGAATCCTTTTCATTTTAGACAATTACGTCGAACTCCGAACGGCTTGACTGAGTCCGCCGAAGTCTTTGAGCCCCGGACTTATAGTCTTGCCAGAAGAGATTTTCTCCGCTGGCTTTTAGGATTACCCTTTCTGTCTCTTATTCCGTTCCGGATTCACAGGGCAGAGGCACGGGCTCCGATCCTTCCAGGTGGCGAAGGAAGGAGTTCTATCGCCGAATTCTTCAAGGGGGAAGAGCTTGTCTACCAGATCGGTGTCTGGTTGTTTAAGCGCGTGGCATTGGGGAAATTGAGTTTTAAAGAGATGGAGCAAAAGGGTCACTATATGGCGATCCTTCAAGCAGAGACCCTAGGTGTTCTGGGATGGGTAGCTCGTTATCGAGTAGACGTCTATCGTTCTGCAATGGAAGAGATCGATGGAGGAAGATGTCTTAGGTCTTTATCGTTCGAAGAGGATGTAAAGATAGGGAATAAGTTGAGGAGGAAAAGGCACCTCTTCGATTATCAGAAGAGAAAGTGGATTCAAATAAAGCAAAAAAAGGATGGGGGCGTGGAGAGAACGGAAGAAGAGATTCCCCCTGGGATGGTCTACGACGATTTCCTCACAGCCTCTTACAATTTTCGCTATGGTGTCTACGGGGAGATCGAACGGGGCAAAAAATATACGGTGTCTACCTTTCCGCGGAAGGGCGCCCTTAGTTACGAACTGAGAGTGGCTGCCAAAGAGGAGGAGGAGAGGAAAAGGAAGTCTGAAAAGGTTAAGGAAGGAAAAGATTTTTATGTGAAGCTCTTTCTAGATCCAGAGATCACCCATTCGAAAGAGGGCCTCATCGAGGGATGGTTATCAAAAGAGCTTTATCCTGTGGAAGGAGCGATCAGAGACGTCATCCTTTTTGGGGATGTCAGGGGAACCCTGATCAAAAAGAGCTAATTGCAAATTGCAGATTGTAGATTTGGAATCTGAAATCCAAAACCTGAAACTAAAAAGCGATGGATACTCAATCCAGATACCTCAGACTCCAAAGAAAAGACATTGCCTACTTCAAATTCATCATCGAATCCTATGAGGGAATGGCCGTTGTGCGAACCAAAGACCAGCATGAAGCGGTTGTGGAGTTGATGGTGGCTCCGGGATGGGAAAGAGACGTCGATGAGCTTTTGGAAGGCCTCCGGAAAGAGATCCCTATTGAATACGTACCATCATACAATTCAGAATAGTCACCACGCTTTTTCATTGCGGATGCAAATCGCAGATTATAGATTGAGGATTATGAAATCTGAAATTCGAAATTTAAGATTGGTTGGGGAGACAGGGTGATCAAAGAGATTCCGTTCCAAGAGATACTGCGTGAGGCCTCGAGAGAAGGAGGGGAGTTTGCCGACATTTTTTTTGAGCAGACTCACTCGATCCTCATCATATGCGAGGAGGATCGGATCGAAAAAGTGGTCTCGGGTTTGGACGGGGGGGCAGGGCTTCGAATTCTTTTCGACGGAAGAACGATCTATGGTTTCGCAAACCAGGTATCAACGGTGGCTCTCCTCGATTTAGCGAAGAGGATGAGCCGTGCGGTAAAAGAAGAGAGAGGGGAGCGGGAGATCCGCCTCGTCCATCGCGATCAGTCTCTTATTTCATCTCATCAGCTTCTAAGGCCTCCTTTCACCATTATGAAACATCCCGAAGGACTTTCAATTGGAGAAAAGGTTTCTGCCGTAAAGCGGGCAAACGATGTCGCCCGGAAACTTGATCGACACGTACGGCAGGTCAAGGTCCTCTATCGAGATTTCACTCAAATTCTTTTCATCGGGAATTCAGAGGGAGCTTCAGTGGAAGGGGAGAGGGTTGGGACAGTCTTTTCTGTCCAGGTCGTGTCGGCTGATGGGGATAGGGTTCAAACCGGATATGAACCAGCGGGTGGGACGGTGGGTTTTGAACTCTTCGATCTTCATCCTCCAGAGGGAGTGGCAGAAGTGGCGACCAAGAGATCCCTCCTCATGCTTGGAGCAAGAAAGGCACCCGCGGGGAGAATGGCGGTTGTCCTATCGAGCGAAGCCGGAGGAACGATGATTCATGAAGCCATTGGTCATGGGTTGGAGGCGGATTTGGCTCAACAGGGGCTTTCGGTCTATTCAAAGAAAATCGGAGAAAAGGTAGCCTCTCCACTGATCACGGTGGTGGATGATCCTACCTTGTCTCAGAAGAGGGGTTCCTATGCCTTTGATGACGAAGGAATGCCCTCACGGAAAACCGTCCTAGTGCAAGAGGGAATCCTCAAAGGATATCTTTATGATCGGCTCACGGCCCTCAAGGACGAGGTCGAATCGACGGGAAATGGAAGGAGGGAGTCCTACCAGCATAAGCCCATTCCCAGGATGAGCAACACCCTGATCGTTCCAGGGAGGACAAAGCCTGAAGAGATCATCCACTCCGTGGAAAAGGGACTATTTGTGAGGAAAATGGGCGGAGGACAGGTCAATACGGTGAACGGGGATTTCGTCTTTGAAGTCAATGAGGGATATCTGATCGAGAAAGGGTGTGTGGCAGAGCCGGTCCGAGGAGCGATTCTGACGGGCAATGGGCCTCAGATCCTCAAAGAGATCGATATGGTCGGTGATGACCTTGGATTTGGAATAGGGACGTGTGGAAAGGACGGTCAGGGGGTTCCGGTCGCCGATGCCCAGCCCACTTTGAGGATACCTGAGCTGGTGGTTGGAGGACAGCAGAATTCTACCGACAGATAGTGAGATGAAGAGATAGGGGAGGATAGGGAGACTAAAGATTAGAAAACCGTATTACGGATTGGGAAAGAACCAGAATTCTGAGAATGAAAGACCTTATGATTTACGCTCTACGCTGTGCATTTTTTCGGTTACTTCAGGAAGCCTTTCTAACTTTACCTTTGAGAGCCTCTGGCCCACCATCTCCAGAATGCTGATGCGTTTTCCCTCTATTTCGACGACATCGCCAACCTGGGGAATCTTTTGCAGAGTTGTCATCAACAACCCTCCGAGGGTTTCATATTCGGTCGATTCAGGTAATGAAATCTGATAGTCCTCTTTTAGATCCCTTAGGCTGATCGACGCATCGATCAGCAGGGTCCCGTTTGTGAGCTGAATGACAGGACTCTCGATATCATGCTCATCTCTGATCTCGCCTACAATCTCTTCGATCAGGTCCTCGATGGTGACCAAGCCGGAAAGCCCACCGTATTCATCCACCACTAAGGCCATGTGGATCCTCCTCTTTTGCATCTCCCTTAAAAGGAGGCTGATCTTCATCGTTTCAGGAATGAAGAAAGGAGCCCTGATGATCTTTCTGATATCGGCCTGCCCTGTTCTTCCATAGAGGGTGAGAAAGTCTTTTGCATAGAGAACTCCTCTGATGTCATTCAGCTCCCTCCCGAAGACAGGATAACGAGAGAACTGTTCCTCTTCAATGATCGAATGGATCTCTTGAGGAGATTTGTCCATCTGGATGGCCACCATCTGCGTATCCGGGACCATGACCTCTTTCACGGACATATCCGTAAATTCAAAAACGCTCTGGAGAATCTTCTCCTCCGCAGGTTCAAAAACGCCGTGTTTCCCTCCTTCTTTGATCAGCATCTTCACTTCTTCCTCGGTGACATAGGCCCTTTCGGTAAATGGTTTTCTGCCAAAAGGGCTGAGCACGATGGCTGTGCTGAAGGTGAGCACTTTGACAAATACTGTGGTGATCTTCGAAAAGGTATCGATGGTTCTTGCCGTCCAGAGTCCTATCGTTTCCGGATGCATTAAAGCAATCGATTTTGGTACGAGCTCACCAAAGATCACAGAGAAGAAGGTGATCGTTACCACAACGATACCAATTGCAATAGGTTCGGCGGCTAAAGAGATTACTTTGACGGGACCCACCTGGAGAGCAGGCTTGATCACCTTGACGGCTGCGGCTCCTCCAACGGCAGAGGCGAGGACACCGACACCGGTGATTCCAATCTGGATCGTGGCCAAGAACCGGTCAGGCTCTTCTTTCAGTTTTAAGAAGACTTTTGCACTTTTTTTCCCGCTTTCGGCCAGATGTTTGATGTGACTCTTCCTCGCCGTCACTACAGCGATCTCTGTCCCGGACAGATAACCATTGATGAGGATTAGAATAGCAACGAAAAACGCTTGATACAGAAGTTGTTCCATCTTTTCCCTCCTAATGCTCGGCAGGCAGAGGTGATCCTTGATTGCGTGGAATGGAGCAGAATAAAAACCTTAAAACTTGATCCTTTTGAGCCTTGCGATCGCCTCCTTCAACTTCGTTTCATCAACAGTAAGGGCCATGCGAATATAACCCTCTCCAGCCTCTCCGAAGCCATTGCCTGGAGTAACGACAATCCCTTCTCGCTCAAGTAAGAGTGTTGCGAATTGCGCTGATGTATATCCTCTGGGAACTTCAATCCAAAGGTAAAAGGTTGCTTTGGGTTGATCCACTTCTAACCCGATTTCTCGTAGCCCTTTGACCATCACATCTCTTCGTCTCTCATAGATTTGGATGATCTCAGGAATTGGGGTGTCAAAGTGATTGAGGGCTACAATTCCGGCCTCCTGGATGGCCTGGAAAACACCAGAGTCGATATTGGTCTTCACTCTTCCCAGAGCAGAGATGATCTCAGGGGAACCCACGGCAAACCCGATCCTCCATCCCGTCATATTAAAGGTTTTGGAAAGGCTGTGGAATTCGATACCCACCTCTTTAGCACCTTCAATCTCAAGAAAACTAAGAGGACGATATCCGCCGAAAGCCATCTCTGAATAGGCAGCATCGTGGCAAACAATAATCTGATAGCGACGAGCGAAGGCTATGACCCTTTCAAAAAAAGTTCTATCTGCAATCGCAGAGGTTGGGTTATTGGGGTAGTTGATGAAAAGGAGTTTTGCCTTCCTTGCCACTTCCTCAGGAATCTCCAGGAGGTTGGGTAGAAAGTTGTGCTCTTTGCGAAGAGGCAAAAAATAAGGGAGTCCTCCAGCAAAAAGAGTTGAAACACGGTAGACGGGGTATCCTGGGCTTGGGACCAACACATAATCCCCTGGGTTAACAAAGGCGAGGGGAATATGAGCGATTCCTTCCTTTGAACCAATAAGAGCAAGGACCTCTGTCTCAGGATCGAATCCGAGACCAAATCTTCTCTCAAACCATTGGGCCACTGCCATTCTGAATTCGATCATCCCCTCATAGGAGGGGTAACGGTGGTTCTTGGGATTCTCAGCCGCCACTTTTAGTTGTTCGATGATCGGGCGAGGGGTAGGGAGATCCGGATCTCCGATCCCAAGGTCGATGAGATCCATCCCCCTTGCCCTCATCTCCTCTTTCTTTTTGTCAATCTCTGCAAAAAGGTAAGGGGGTATCTGTTCAATCCGCTTGGCCTTCTCGATTCGCATCCTTTTTTCTCCCTTTCCCTGTAATTTTCCTTGAACAACGCAGGCGCACCACGCCTGTGCACTGAAGCGTTTCAGCACACAGACATGGTCACGTTCATAAGTTTTATCTTATGGGCTTTGCCATCGAAATTCAAGATAAAAGTTGTGATTGAGTTTTGATATTGACATCCCACGGCCTTCCTATCATAATTATGGACGCCATTTCTCAAAAGGATTCTCTTATGAAGGGAAAATTATTTCCAAAGTGGGCCATTCTTCTTCCCATCACTGTCTTCCTTCTCCTGGGATGTGGTGGAAAGGGGAAGGGAGTGAAGACGATTGAAGGAGACCCGGAAGTCCTTTATAAGCAAGGACTGACTCGATTCAACAAGAGAGACTACCCCGAGGCCTTGAAGAAATTTGAAGAGCTCAAGTCGAGTTTTCCGGATAGTCCTCCATATACGGTTTGGGCGGAACTGAAGATTGGCGACTGCCACCTATTAAAAAAGGAGTATGTAGAAGCCATTGCAGCCTACGAAGAGTTTAAGAAGATCCATCCCACCCATGAGGAGATCCAATATGTTCAGTACCAGATCGGGATGGCCTATTTCGATCAGATGCTCACTCTGGATCGGGATCAGACTTCCACGGTGAAGGCCCTCTCCAGCTTCGAATATTTAGTCTCCAATTATCCGCCTGGTCTCTTCACCGGAAAAGCGAATGAGAAGATAGGGACCTGCAGAAAGCGGCTGGCCGATCATGAATTCTACATTGGAGATTTCTATTACAAAAAAGGGAAATTCCAGGCTGCGGCCTCTCGGTTTGAGGGCTTACTGATTAAGTTTCCGAAGATATCCGAAGAGGATAAGACTTTCTTTTTCTTAGGAAAGAGTTATCTCGAACTTGATCAAGAGGTAAAGGCCAGGGAAGCCTTTTCGAAGATAATCATCGAATATCCCAAAAGCGCCTATTACAAAGAAGCCAAGGCGCTTCTTGATCAAGGCGTGAGGGAGAAGAAGGTCTCATCTCGAAAAGGGACGGTGAAGAAATTTAAGAAGGAAGCTGAACCTGCAGAGACGGAGCCGGAAAGGATTGCTTTGGTCAAGTTCGAAGAGGAGGGAAGGCAGCCAGTCTCTCTGAAGGAGGAGAAGAAAGTAGAGTTGGAAAGGGCAGAGGGAAGAGCGACCTCTCTTCCTTTCCCACGGGACTCTGAGAAACCGGTTCCGTCCAAGGAAACGACTAGAATGACTCCTCCCTTGGAGCCCATCCAAGAGGATCGAGTGGAAGCTGTTCCTCTCCCTCGTCCCGAAGCCAAACCCATCATGGAAGCAGAGCCTGGGGAGGAAAAACGGATAGCCTCACTCCCAGACATGCCAACTGCAGACAAAGAGAAAGAGAATCCCAAGAAGGGGGATCTTCAAGAGCCAGGAAAAATCCAGCCTGTGGATACCAGTCAACCCATTGATATCAGTTCAGACAGAGTAGAGGCATATTCCAAGGAGAATCTCATCGTCTTCAAAGGGAACGTTATGGCCCGGCAGAAGGATATCGTGATCTATGCTGATACTTTGGAGGCCGTATTGGTGGAAGGCGGCAAGGGGATCGAGAAGGTCATCGCAGGTGGGAATGTGAAGATTCAGCAAGGAGTTCGAGTGGCCAATTGCCAGAAGGCGGTCTTTTACAATCTTGATCAGAAGGTCGTCTTGACCGGCGACCCGAAGGTCTTAGAAGGTGACAATATTGTCTCAGGTGATGAGATCATCTTTCATATCGAAGAGAACCAAGTCGAGGTGAAAGGAGGACCGGGTGGGCGAGGAAAGGCGAATATTCATCCCGGAGCGGAATTTGAGAATCAGAAATGAGAAGAAGCCTTCTCTTCCTTTTGCTTCCTTTTGTTATCCTTCTGACCTGCCAGGTTTCTGAAGAAGAGAGAATCCATCAAATTCTGAATAGGAGAGAAGAGGCTTTGCGGAAAAAGGACCTCTCCCTATACCTCGCCTGCATCTCCAAGGCCTATCAAGATAAGGGGGAAGATTCTAGCCGGCTGGAAAAGCGGATCGACGGATATTTTAGCACTTTCGATGGGATTTCCTATTCCAGTTGGGATCGATCTGTCCAAATCGATGGAGGAACGGCAACAGTCATCCAGCAATTTCATTTGGAAGTAGAAAAAGGAGAGAAGAAAAATCGCTATTCCGGTCAGGAGGCCATTTCCTTGAAGAAAGAGGGAAAGGCATGGAAAATCATAGGGGGCCTGTAGATTGCAAACCCATCATTTGGGGAATTCAAATTGTGGATTGCTGATCTAAGATCTGTAATCTAAGAACAAGATCTCAAATCTAAGATCATCAGGACGCCCCAATGGGGCGTTTGTTTTTTAGATTTGATCCCAAGAATGGTTGATCGTCAAAATTGACAATTTGAAGAAAAATTAATAAAATAAGTTAGTTGTAATCTTTTTGAAAGATATTTATGTTTGAAAATCTCTCAGCAAAACTGGATGTTATCTTCAAGAGACTGAAAGGCCATGGAAGATTGACCGAGCAGAGTATCCAGGAGGCCTTGAAGGAAGTAAGGATTGCCCTCCTGGAAGCCGACGTCAATTTCAAGGTCGTAAAGGAATTCATCCAATCCATCCAGGGGAGGGCGATCGGTCAGGAGGTGATGGCCAGCCTCACGCCCGCTCAACAGCTAATCAAGATCGTTAGAGAGGAGATGACCTCCCTGATGGGCGGTGAGGAGCAGAAGATTCATCTTTCTGGGAGCCCTCCTATCCCGATCATGCTGGTTGGTCTACATGGGTGTGGGAAAACAACGACCGCAGGTAAGCTTGCTCGATACTTTCGGGAAAAGGGGAAACGGCCATATCTCATTCCTGCCGATATCTACCGACCAGCGGCCATTGACCAATTGCAGAGATTGGGGGAAGAGTTAAGGGTGGATTTCTATCGTCCTGAGACATCCCAGTCGCCACTCGAAATCTGCCTGAAGGGAAGAGACTTCGCGCTCAAGGGCGGGTACGACCTGATGATCATCGATACCGCTGGAAGACTTCATATCGATGAGGCGCTGATGCTCGAACTCCGGGAGGTGAAAATGCACATTAGGCCGAGAGAGGTGCTCTTGGTGGCCGACGCCATGACCGGCCAGGACGCGGTCAATATGGCTAAGAATTTTGATGAGCGACTGGGCATTGATGGAATCATTCTGACCAAAATGGACGGGGACGCCCGCGGAGGGGCTGCCCTTTCGATCAAATCGGTGACACAGAAGCCCATTAAGTTTATCGGCGTAGGCGAGAAGTTGGATGCCCTGGAGGTTTTCCATCCTGACCGCATGGCTTCACGAATTCTGGGGATGGGCGATGTCTTCACTCTGATCGAGAAGGCAGAGGCCGCTTTTGATGAGAGAAGGGCGAAGGAGCTGGAGAAGAAGATTCGAAAAGATTCGTTTACCTTAGAGGATTTCCGGGACCAGCTCCAGCAGATTCGAAAGATGGGCTCCTTGGAGTCGATCTTAGGAATGATCCCAGGGTTTTCAAAAATGGTTAGAGGAGGGGGAGACCTTGATCTCGATGAGGGAGCATTGGTCAGGGTGGAGGCCATCATCAATTCCATGACACCCAAAGAACGAATTAACTATATGATCATCAATGGAAGCCGGAGATTACGGATCGCACGAGGAAGTGGGACGACCGTTCAAGAGGTGAACCAGCTTTTGAAACGTTATGCCCAGGCTCGAAAGATGATGAAACGGTTTACCCAGATAGGGAAAAAAGGACTCGGAAAGGGACAGGCACCTCTCTTTTCCTGATAAAATCCAAAGCGTATAGGGTACTTGGGCTCGGGATTTGATTTGACATTTGAGCTTTGTCATCTGACACTTTAGGTATTTCGATTTTTGCATGCTCAAGTAGGAATTCCAGATCCCATTCGATGAAAGGAGGTGGTTAATAACAATATGGCTGTGTCGATGAGATTGATGAGATTTGGTGGAAAGAAGGCTCCCTTTTATCGGATTGTGGTTTCAGATCGGCGGTCTTCCAGGGATGGAAAATTCATCGATCAAGTTGGGACTTACGATCCTAAGAAAGACCCAGTGGAGGTCCGATTCAAGGAAGAAAGGACAATGTCGTGGCTGAGAAAGGGGGCTCAAGCCACTCCAACCGTTCGACAACTCTTAGTCCGATCAGGGATTACGAAAAGGTTGGCGGAAGAGCAAAAAGAATAACTTGCCCCCTGCCAAAAGCCTTCCCCGCACCTCTTAGAGCCCCATTCTTCAGAAGAGGGGATATAAGGATGCATCAGAATAGCGACCTCAAAGAAGGCACTGTCTCTTAACATGAGGGCAGGGTTTGGTTTCTGTTGATCTCTATTGGAGCTGTTGCGAGGAGTGGAACTGGGGTTATGAGCACAAAGGAGTTGATCGAGTTTATCGCAAAGGCGCTGGTCGACCATCCGGACCAGGTCAGGGTTTCTGAAATTGAAGGGGAGAGGACTTCGGTGATCGAACTCTCTGTGGCCAAAGAAGATATTGGGAAGGTGATCGGGAAACAAGGAAGAACAGCCAGAGCCATCCGAGTCATTCTGGGAGCTGCCTCAGCGAATTTAAGAAAGCATTCTATCTTAGAAATTATTGAATGATGGATCGCGAGAAAGATCTCTTTCCCATCGGCAGGGTGGTTAAACCTCATGGGGTCAAGGGGAAGATCAAGGCAGAGTATTTTGGAGAAAATCTCGGCCGGTTTCTTGACTATCGAGAGGTCTTCATCGAGGACAGGAAAGGTAGGCTGAAGTCTTATCGTATCATGGAGGTGACGCCACAGCCACCCCGCCTTATCCTCCGATTAGAAGGGATTGAGACGGTAGAAGAGGTCCAGCCCCTGATAGGAAGGGAAATTCTCATCAACAAAGATGCCCTCCCCAAACGAGAAGCGGGGGAGTATTACTGGTTCGAGATCTTGGGAATGCTGGTTGAGACGGAAGAAGGGAAGAGGATTGGGAGGGTGAAGGAGATCGTCCCGACGGGAGCTAATGATGTCTACGTCATCGAAGGAAAGAGGGGCGAGATTTTCCTGCCAGCGACGGATGAAGTGATCGAGAGAGTCGACGTTGAAAAAGGGATCATAAAGGTCATTCGGATGGAGGGATTGTGGGAGGATGGGGATGAGGTTTGACATTCTTACCCTCTTTCCGAACATGTTTTCTTCTCCCCTGCGAGAGAGCGTCTTAGGCAGGGCGATAGAAAACGGCCTCGTCCAAATCCGAACCATTAATATTCGAGATTTTACCTCGGATAAACACCACGTGGTGGACGATACTCCCTATGGTGGGGGTCAGGGCATGGTGATGAAGGTGGAGCCCATCGCAGCAGCCATCGAGTGGGTCAAGTCCCAAGACCCATCCGCCTGGGTAGTCTGTTTGACCCCTCAAGGGAAACAGTTTAATCAGGGTACCGCCCTGACCCTATCCTCGCGTTCTCACCTCATTCTCCTTTGCGGCCGATACGAAGGAGTGGATGAGAGGGTGAGAGAGCTCTTCGCAGACGAAGAGATTTCGATCGGAGATTACGTGCTGACCGGCGGGGAACTGGCCGCTATGGTCGTCATTGACGCGGTCTCCAGACTCTTGCCGGGAGTCTTGGGATCGGAGCGATCGGCAGAAGAAGACTCCTTTTTCAACTCCCTTTTAGAATACCCTCAATACACTCGCCCTTTCAATTTTAGGGGAAGTTGTGTTCCAGAGGTTCTCCTATCGGGGAACCATTCAGCAATTTCACTCTGGAGGAGAAGAAAAGCCCTCGAGCGAACTTCGGTGAAAAGGCCAGATCTCTTGGCTAAAGCCAAGCTCTCCGAAGGGGACAAAAAACTCCTGGAAGAAATTGTCAATTCAAGGGATGATTGCGGATTGCGGAATGTGGATGGTCGAGTCGGGTCAAGCACAAAATTCCAAGCACCAAATTCCAAATAAGCTCCAGTGATTCAAATCTGAAATTCGAAACAAAACCGTTTTCGATCACTGGAGATTGGAATCTTATTAGGATCTGGATTTTGGTAATTGGAGCTTAAACCAACACCTACCGGAAACATGGACTCAGAATGTATGGCGGAATGGAGTCGAACCTCTACCTCGGATTGGTCCACCATCCGATCTATGACAAAAAGGGCGAGGTTGTGGCCACCGCAGTCACCAACTTCGATATCCATGACATCGCCCGGTGTGCCAAGACATATGGAGTGGGAGGTTTCTTTGTCATTACCCCGTTGGAGAGCCAAATTCAGCTGGTGGAGAGAGTGATTCACCACTGGGCAGAGGGCCCTGGAGCGATTTACAATCCCACCCGAAAGGAATCTCTCTCCCTCGTTCGAGTCAGCCGGACCATCGAAGAGGCGGATCGGGTGATCTCGGATCTCTGGCGGAGGAAAGTGAAGAGAATTGCGACGGGGGCATCCCTTTATCCTCGAAGCATTGGCTTTCGGACTTTGCGGAACCTATTGGATGATCGGGACAGCCCATACTTCCTTCTCTTCGGAACGGGGTGGGGTTTGACCCACGAGGTGAAGGACAGCTCTGACTATGTGTTGGCACCGATCGAAGGGAAGGGTTACAATCACCTTTCGGTTCGCTCGGCGGTGGCCATTATCCTAGATCGATTATTAGGGAACCGAAATATCTGAATGCAGAATGCGGATTGCTGAATTTCTTGATGTTCGATTCTGCCGTGTGGTTTTTGTTTTTCCATTCCGCATTCCGAAATTCAGATTCCGAAATTGACTAAAAGGAGAGCAAGATGAATCTAATGGAATTGGTTGAAAGAGAGCAGCTGAGGACAGACCTCCTCGATTTTAGGGTGGGCGATACGGTAAAGGTCTACGTGAAGATCGTGGAGGGAGAGAAAGAGAGGATACAGCCCTTCGAAGGGGTGGTGATTCGTAAGAAGAAAGGGGGAATCCGGTCGACCTTCACCGTGAGGAAGATTTCCTACGGAATTGGAGTGGAGAGGATTTTCCCAATGCATTCCCCTCGGATCGACCGGATCGACGTGATCAGCCGAGGCAACGTGAGACGAGCGAAGCTCTTCTATCTGAGGGGTCTGAAAGGGAAAGCGGCTCGCATCCGAGGCGAAAAAAAGCAAGTGGCCTAACCCAGGCAAACAGCAGGCAAAGAAAAGAAGCCAGAATGGAGAAAGCCGTACAAAGATCAATTCGGGTAAATCATATGGCACAAATACTGCTTTCTGCCTAGTGCCTTCTGCCTACTCATTCCAGCGGCTTGTCCGCCTTAAAGGACATCATAAATCTGAATGACCTTTTTGAGAATTCTGTGATGCTTTTCCCTTCCCTTCCACCGCAGCCCATGGACTTTTTTGAGAAGATGTACTACGACCGGGGCTATGAGAGGATTGCAGGTGTTGATGAAGTTGGAAGAGGACCTCTGGCTGGACCTGTTCTAGCTGCCGCCGTTATCCTACCCAAAGGCGGAATCGGACAGGAGCTCTTCGATTCAAAAGAGATTTCATCAAAGAAGCGGGAGGATCTTTACGGATTGATTCTCTCAAAAGCCCTGGGAGTAGGAATCGGAATCATCGGACAGGAAGAGATTGATCTGCTCAATATCCTTCAGGCGTCGTTAAAAGCGATGACCTTGGCGGTCCAAAATCTTCCTGTATCTCCGGATTTTATTCTTATCGATGGTCCTCAGGGCCTTAGACTTCCTGTGTCGCAGAAACCCATCCGAAAAGGCGACCAATTGAGCAATTCGATTGCCGCAGCCTCCATTGTCGCCAAAGTGACCCGTGACCGGATGATGTTAGAATGGCATCACAGATACCCCCAGTATAATTTTGCCAAACATAAAGGGTATGGAACGAAAGAACATCGGCGGGCGATCAAAGAATTTGGTGTTTGCGAGCTTCACCGTAAAAGCTTCCGGGGAGTGAAGGAATATTTGTGATGAGGAGATGAAGGGAAGGGGAGATGGTGAGACCAGGAAAACGCTGAGCAATCATGAGGGATACCGCCGGTTCTCCCCTACCTTGGTGGGGAAGAGAAACGGGGTTAGAGGTTACGGAGACGAATCAGGGAGACGGACCAAAAACAGGGAAGAGAGAACTTGGTAAGAGAGGTGAGGAGGTAGCCCTTCGATTCTTGAAGAAAAAGGGGTATCGCGTCATTGAAAGGAATTATGTCTGTAAGTTGGGAGAAATGGATATTGTTGCAAAAGAGAAGGATACTCTTGTTTTTGTCGAAGTAAAGACCAGAACATCCACTGCCTTTGGGCTTCCTCAGTTGGCAGTTAATTCCTCAAAGCAGAACCAACTCTCCAAAGTAGCTCTCCATTTCTTAAAAGAGAAAAAGCTCGAAGATGTGAAGGCAAGGTTCGATGTTGTTGCCATTCTCCTGGGGACAAAAGGAGAGCAGATCGAACTGATCAGAGATGCCTTTGACTTACAATATAGATAAAAAGGGCTCTTTCAGAGTGTTTTTCTTAGATCGTAAAAACCCGCTCCAAATCCGACCTACCATCTACACCCTTTCACACTATACGACCCACTTCGTAACCATCCCACACCGCTCCTTGAACATTCCGCGGCTCCCGGCAATCTCCTAATGCATAAAGATGTATCACTTTCCCTAAGAGTTTCTCGTATAATGCATTATTTGATTTCATACCCACTGCTAATATTACTGTGTTAGCTTTTATCACCCTCCCATTATAAGTCTTGCCGGTAGTGATCACTCCTTCGCTGGTTGTTTCTTGTACATTGGCGTCGGTGATGACATGAACCCCATTCAGAGTGAGTAAGTCTAAAAGCATGGTTCTGTTCATGCGAGGCACAGGAAGGCTGCCAACCGTCAGTTCGGGTAACATCTCTACAACAGTCACCTTAGCTGCTGTATCTCCAACCTTATTTTTACCACGGAAAAGATCAACACAAGTAACCACATGGGGCTGCTGGATGCCTGGCAGGTCAGGTATGATGGGGTCAGACCCGGTGGCGACGAGCATATATATTGTAACGGCTAAAGTTCCTGACGACCTTCTCAAAATAGATCGTCAGGTCGTCACTTATTTCCCCTCTCTCCTTGGGGGAGAGGGTCAGGGTGAGGGGTTAGAAGAGAATCTCGGATTGTCTCCAAAACACCCTCTAAGTTTCTGAACTTGATTCAGAATCTCTTAAGAATATACCCAGAAACGAGTTCAACATAGAAGGGTGACACATAGAGTCTGAAAAATCTTTTAAATGCCTCGCCTGTAAGGGCGGGGTGATTTATGCAATGAGCCATTCCAGTCCCATGTCGACCAATTTCCCTCGGGTGGGTTTCCCTTGGTCATCCCATCCACTCATTTCATAATAGAGATGAACCGCATCCCGGAAAGCAACAGGGTCGATGCATTCTCCCTTATAGGGGCCAGAAACGAGAGGCTCATGCATAGGCCGGAAAAGACAGTCCTCTTCAGGTCCGATTCCCTGCCGCACATTAAACACACGGGCCATTACGTTGGCTCTTTCCCCCACCCGCAAGAGTTCCCAAAGGCTGGTCTCCCATCCGGTTATGGCTGTTACGGCTTCCACCAACTTTGAGAAAGGCAATGCACCGGTGAAGAAGGGCACGGCTGTGAAATTACAAACTCCCAGGGAGTTATACAGACTCCTGGTTTCAATCTGTGGTTCTTAAGACCAGATTTTCGCTTTTCTTCAATCGCATTCAAACCCGCTTGAAGGAACATTCTAGATGGCACTTCTCGCGAAGAGTCTGCGGGCTAATAGACAAACGATACGGGTGACTTACCGATAGACACCATACTCCTTGGTGAAATCAACCATGGCTCTGATCGTTTCCTCTTGACCATCATCAATTTGAGTCCCGGGGCTAAGGATGTAACCGCCGTCCTTACCGCAGTAGTCGATAAGGTCTTTGCAATGGGCTTTTACCTGATCGGGCGTGCCGGTCGCGATCATAGTGATCGGCACATTGCCCATGATGCAGCACACATCGCGGAGAACATCCTTCGCTCGGTGCATGTCCGTCCGATCGAAAAACCAGACCGTTGAACCCTTCGGAAGCTCGGTGATATACTCAAGCCGAGTATCGAACAATCCCTCTGCAAACGGTGTAGGGATCAGCCCTTCATTAATCATCTTCAACATGACTTGCTTGAAAGTCGGCCAATAGAACTTCTCATACTGCTCACTCGACATAAAGCCATCAGAGCCCTTGTGCAGTGGCATCATAATAAGGGGAGTGCTTCCCATAGGGACCTCGGGCACAGGCATGAGGGCTAACACCTTCTCACAAGCCGCAATAACTTTATTGGGTTGACGATACAAGTCTGTCATGATGCCACGTGTGCCTCGCAATGAATCGCCTAGGACATCAAATGGCGCCGCACCAAATCCTCTGGTAAGGGCTGGAAAGCCCATGGCATGGAGGCGCGTCATCGTATCAACCGTGACTTTCATGGGTGGAAGGGATAGTTCTGCCGCCTTTCTTAAAATGCCCAGCGCCTCCTGCACTTGCGGATCCATGAAGGGCATGTAGGCTCCGCCAGGTCCTAGGCCTTCAGCCGAAAACTTAGGCAGCTTTTGCAATCCCTTTAGGGCAAGGTGCAGACGTGGCATATAGCGCCGTAATACAAAGTCAGAAGGATCTTCAAGAAAGAGAGGATATTCATCAGCTTTCATATATTCCTGTTCCAGGTACTGATACTGGATGTCGTCCGGAAGCCCATACCCTGCCCACTTCATATTGGTCTGGCCTAGAAGCTCCATAGATGGCCCGGACATTAAGAATAGGAATGACGTACTGTCAGGTTCAAAGTCCTTCTGAAACTGGATCATCGCCTTGGCAGCCTCTTCCCACCGATCGTACAGGGTCGCCTTCTGGGGGATACCCGCGCGCCGCAAAACGTAGCCTCCCCCTAGCCCAGATATTGGCACTCGAGCCGGTGTCTTTTTCAGCTCCACAGCATCTCTGAATAGGGTTGCCCGCGTCTTGTATTTTGCCTCAGCTTCTGGGCTATCAAACTGGATGCCGTCTCCACGGACCCAGGCATCTAACCGCAGCGTCCTCTTCTCCACGGGGGTCAGTTTATTCCAATTTTCAGGTTTTCCATGCATGGATATCTACCTCCCAATAAATAGAGAAATTAGGGAATCGATAAAAGTCTTTCAAGAAAAAGTCAATGAGATCCAAGAATCTCCTTCCTCTGCAGATACCACGATGACAAATACTTTCTCAAAGAACGGCACAAGCGGATTGGGGACATTCTCGCATGTATAAAGAACGCGTCAACTGCCGCCAAATAGCAACAAAGATCTGGAGAGAAGCAGGAATAGGTTCTGCATACAAAAAAGGGGTCGGTGAAATTTACATACCGCCCCTTTTGGGTTTTAGATCCTCATCGGAGGATCAGGTTCCATTTAATCCCTTACTAAACTCTATTCAGCCGGTTCTATTTTGTTTTAGCTTCTAGTCTGGCGGGTCCCATCATAGTTGCCTCTTTCGCAGCTGCTTCTTCCAGCGGTATTCTCATCTTGTAGAAGGAACGCCATACGAAAATGAGCCCGACAATAAACACCGGAAGAGCGATGTAGGGAGCGTAGTTCGTGGAACTGCCTTCCTTGGCGCGGACCGCCATTTCAATTGCGATCTCAGTTGCTAATAGACCAAACAGAGTTGAGAACTTGATGATGGGGTTCATGGATACGGATGAGGTATCTTTGAAGGGGTCACCCACCGTGTCGCCAATGACCGTTGCGGCGTGGAGTGCCGTGCCCTTCTCCTTCAGGTCGACTTCGACAATCTTCTTCGCGTTGTCCCATGCACCGCCGGTGTTTGCCATGTAGATGGCCTGGAAGAGGCCGAAGCATGCGATGGAAATCAGATACGCCACAAAGAAGTTGGGGTTCAGTAGCGCAAAGGCGAGCGTCATCAACAGGATCGCGATAAAGATGTTCCACATACCCTTCTGCGCATACTGGGTGCAGATCCTTACAACCGTCTTGGAATCCTCGATATCGGCTTCCGTCTTGTCCAGGTTCATGTTTCTCTTGATGAATTCGACCGCCCGGTAGGCACCGGTGGTCACCGCCTGCATGGAGGCCCCGGCGAACCAGAAGATCACTGCGCCGCCGCAGATCAGACCGAGAATGATCGGTGCGTCGGTCAGCTGCACATGCAGCATGTTCTTGCTCTGGAGCAGCAGGATGGTCGAGAAGATCATCGTCGTAGCACCGCACACCGCAGTGCCGATGAGCACCGGTTTGGCCGTCGCCTTAAAAGTGTTTCCGGCCCCGTCGTTGGATTCGAGGTAGAATTTACCCTGTTCGAAATCGGGGGTGAACCCGAAGTTCTTCTTGATATCTTCCTTGATACCGGGGATGTTTTCGGTCTGCGCCAGCTCGAAGATGGACTGGGCATTGTCGGTGACCGGGCCGTAAGAGTCGACGGCAATGTTGACCGGGCCCATGCAGAGGAATCCGTAGGCAACCAGACCGAAGGCGAAAATCGATGGATGATTGATGACTTCAGCCGGTATAAAAAGGCTGACGAAGTATGCGATGCCCAAGAGGAAGGCGATCAGCATGCCCATGTAGAAGGCGCTGAAGTTACCGGAAACGATACCGGACAGTATGGTGAGGGATGCACCGCCCTCGCGCGACGCGGTTACAATCTCTTGCACGTGCTTCGATTTGGAGCTAGTAAATATCTTCGTGAATTCGGGGATGAGAACTGCAGCCAGCGTACCGCAGCTGATGATCATGGCAAGTTGCCACCAGACATGGGGCATATAGGTAAGCACGCCGTCTTTCAGAACCTGGAGGTCGCTGATCAGCAGGTAGCTCATTACAAACGAGGTAGTGATGCACAGGGTGGCGGCGATCCAGATCAGTCTCATGAGAGGCTCTTCGAAATCGATCTCCTTCTTCCCTCTATATTTTACGGAAGAAATCGCCTGATTGACAAAATAGGAAAGCCCGGAGCAGAAATCCATCAGGAAGCGCATTGCGAAAATCCATACGATCAGTTTGCCCTGGATGGCTTCTTTGACCTCCATGTTGGGACTCACAACGGCAAGGGTGATAAAAAATATCAGTGCAACGCCGGTAACGCCATACGTTTCGAAACCGTCCGCCGTGGGACCCACGCTATCGCCCGCATTGTCACCGGTACAGTCGGCAATCACACCCGGGTTACGCGGATCGTCTTCTTTCACCTTGAAGACAATCTTCATGAGGTCGGAGCCGATGTCGGCGATCTTGGTGAAGATGCCGCCGGCGATGCGGAGTGCCGATGCGCCCAGTGACTCACCGATGGCGAATCCCAGGAAGCAGTACCCGACGATAGCGCGAGGAACAAAGAGAAGAATGATAACCATCATGACAAGTTCTAGGGAAATGAGGAAGAGTCCCACGCTCATACCGGAGCGCAGGGGAATATTCACCACGTCCCAGGGCTTTCCGGCCAGCGAGGCAAAAGCGGTGCGGGCGTTGGCGTAAGTGTTTATCCGGATGCCGTACCAGGCCACGCTGTAAGAACCGCCCATACCTAATACCGAAAAGAACAGCACCAGCAGCAGAGTAGGAACCCCCTGTCCCTTCAAGGCCAGGAAATAGAAAGACATGCAGACGGCAATGAAAATGAAGAGCATGACAAGGAATTTGCCCTGCTGAATCAGATAGGTTCGGCAGGTCTGATAGATGATATTAGCCACTTTGAGCATCGATTCATGGGCTCTCAACTTCTTGACCTGGTGGCGCAGAAACAAGCTGATACCCAGGGTACCGGCAATGATGCATGCGCCATACAAGAGAAGATTCCATGGTCTTAGATTAAACACCATGGTATACCTAGCACCATTATGCAAGTCGGGTATTGCGAGGTCTGCCTCGCTGGCGAACGCTGCCAACGGGATAAGAAGGTACGCAACTACCATCGATAGTATGAACTTCAGCTTTTCATTTTTCAGTCTCATAATGCCTTCTCCTATCTGGGGGAAAAGAAGCGTCAGAATTTTTGGGTAGAATATAAATTAAAGAATTTGCTAAGTCAAGAAATCTTTCACAAATTGGTGGCGAGATGCCAGTAATCTACTGTAATTACAAGATAATTTCGAGATTGTGCCCAGCTTTTCCGCCCACCATAGACCGGACCACCCCGGATTGTTGAACCCTTGCACACCTTGGACTAGCTGGAAGGTGATCCCTGCCATCCGCAAAGATTTGTTTGACATATTCCCAGTCTTCCTGTAATAATGATTTTGACAAGATCGCTAGGGGAGCTTGATGAGCTGAGAGTCCCTGCTTCTGGTGCAGGGAGACCCTCCGAACCTGTTGGTTAATTCCAGCGAAGGGAAGCGGGAAAAACGTAAGAAGCCGTAATACCTCCATTGGAATTACGGCTTTTATTTTGGGCACAATTGACTGTCGTTCCTGCGTAAGCACGAAATCATAAGTTTTTCCACATAGAGTATGTCTCTGGATTTCTGTTCGCACGGAAATGGCAGAGCATAAGGAGGAAGGCATGCTACTTGATGAAAAAATAATTACACAGGCGATTATCGATCGATACTTCCAGAAATTGAAAGAGAACCTCTCTGTGGATGTGGCGGTTGTTGGAGGCGGCCCATCCGGTCTGGTCTGTTCCTATGTTCTTGCCAAGAATGGATTCAAGGTTACTCTCTTCGAAAGAAAACTTTCGATCGGGGGCGGAATGTGGGGTGGAGGAATGATGTTCAATGAGATCGTTGTCCAAGAAGAGGGGAAGAGAATCCTCGATGAATTTGAAATTCGATCCCATCTCTATCAGGGAGGCTACTACACTGCGGATTCTGTTGAAGCCATCTCAACCCTCTGTTCGAAGACAGTAAGGTCAGGGGTAACGATTTTTAACCTTGTCAGTGCCGAGGATCTTATCCTTCGAGACAATCGTGTCACCGGCCTTGTCCTTAATTGGACAGCCGTGGAGATGGCCAATTTGCATGTCGATCCTTTGACCGTTCAATCCAAATTCGTCGTCGATACCACAGGCCACGCCACAGAGGTCGTTGCCACCCTTCAGAAGAAAAATGATATCAGACTTTTTACTGCGACAGGCAAGATTGTAGGCGAGAAATCCCTGTGGGCAGAGGCAGCCGAGAGGGATACGATGGCCAATACGAAGGAGGTCTTCCCAGGGCTTTATGTGGCGGGCATGGCGGCCAATGCTACCTTCGGGTCCTATCGAATGGGGCCCATCTTCGGGGGGATGCTCCTTTCGGGTGAGAAGGTAGCTGCCCTGATTACAGAAGAGTTAAGGAAGAAATAGTCAGTTTCACCCCCACTTTCACCCTCCCCCATCGAAAAGGAGGGTGGGTAATGAGAATATAGAATACCACTGTAAATTTCCTTCACCGTGTCCTTTGCCTGCACGGTTCAAAGCCTGGTGGGAGAGGGCTTCGTCGTGAGACTCCGGCGCGAGGTCAGCCGAACGATCAGGATGTGGGGGATGGCCCGAGGGGATCGAATTGAAGCGAATACTGACGATTGCAGGATCGGATTCTGGAGGCGGGGCCGGGATTCAAGCGGACCTTAAGACCATCACCTTGCTTGGCGGCTATGGGATGAGCGTCATCACAGCCCTCACCGCACAGAATACCATAGGGGTTCAGGCGATCCGTGAGATTCCTGCCTCATTTGTTGCGGCGCAGATCGATTCCGTCCTCTCCGACATTGGCGCAGATGCCATCAAGACAGGGATGCTGGCGAATCAAGAGATTATTGAGGTCGTATCCAGAAAGATCAAACTGTATAAAGTCAAGAAGGTAGTAGTGGATCCGGTGATGGTCTCAAAGAGCGGGGCCTCCCTTCTTCGCAAGGATGCCCAAGAGACACTCATCAAAAAAATGATCCCTATTGCATGGGTGGTTACGCCGAATCTTATGGAGGCGTCGGTCCTCACCGGATTAAAGGTAAGCTCTCTTGAGGGGATGAAGAAAGCCGCTCATCGAATTTACAAATTGGGAGCAAAACATGTGGTGGTGAAGGGAGGTCACTTAAGAGGAATGGCCGTTGATCTCCTTTATGACGGCAAGCATTTCATGGAGATGGAAGGACCGAGGATTGAGACGAAGAATACTCATGGAACAGGTTGTACCTTTGCTTCAGCGATCGCAACTCTTTTGGCGGTTGTACCTTTGCTTCAGCGATCGCAACTCTTTTGGCCAGAGGGAACACTGTTCCGGAGGCAGTGAGACGGGCAAAGACCTTCACCACCATGGCCATCCAGTCCGGTCTCAACCTCGGCGAAGGATATGGGCCCACCAACCCTTCTGCTTATGTCCTCAGGGAGATGGAGCGGTATCAGATCATCCAGGAGTTAAAGAAAGCAGTGGAGGTGTTGAAAGAGGAAAAGGTCGGACACCTCATTCCTGAAGTGTCTTC
>JBEKDJ010000024.1:0-25794 GCA_050014415.1 Thermodesulfobacteriota bacterium
GGCTTACATCGTTTCGTGCCCCGTTATCATCCCACTCCGAAGGTGTATCCCCTCCTTTAATCAGAATTATGCGATTTGGCTCCATGGATATATTTGTGCCGGCAAATCTAAGCGCATCAAGGTTTCCCCCAAACATGCGCTGCTGGATTTTTTTCAGGGCTGCGTTGATGGTGTCTTCCGTCGAGAGATACTGATCCTCATTCTTGGCATCAGGTCCCAGTGAGAACTCGAGAATGGCCCCTTCTGCTTTCACCGGGAAAACCTTGCAAGCGAGCCCGATGCTAGGCTTAAGATACGGCGACAGATGCCGACGGAAGTTGTTTACATAGCCTTGGATTATCTTTCTGTCCTGCATCTCGATTCTTCCTATGTGTATTGGCCACTCATTATTCTTGGGCGAACAGATATTAGACAGAAAAATAATATTATGATATTGTAATTCTGCCTAGCATGCAATGCTTGATTTTTACTTAACCTCTTAAAATAAAAAGGATACCCGGGGCGAAAATCATCGATGCCCACAGTTCCTCCAAAGAGCGCATTGGTTTTTGGGAAGCCTACCAGGCATGCACGGAGGAGAACAGGATACGGCCGGTTCGTTTGCCATCCAAAACATGAAGGGGACATGCTTCATTACTAACCCTCTCGGTTTTTCTAAGGTCCTCTCCTAATCAACCTCCCACCTACCTGCATGGAAAGTGCATAGCGCCTCTGGCTATGAAAAGTGGGGGAGAATACCATTCGCTTTTCTCAGAATGATACTCTGAACGAATGACTCCTTACTACGGCCTAAACATTTTTGACCAGGACTCCCTCCCATGACCGAATTTCTCAAGGAGCTCAAGAGCTAGTTGTAATCCATTGGAGACCTGCTCCTCCTGAATGCCTGGTGCAGTGAAGACATAAATGGCAATGTCCTTGCTCGAGGCCTCTATCCGCATTCGAAAATCTGGACCTTGAAAAAGGGAACAGACAATTCCTTTTCCATCACGAAGAACGATCTCATTCTTCTTACAACGGATCATATTTCCCGAGACTCCCTCAAAGATCTCTCCCTTCTGAGCAAGATCGAGCTTCCACTCGCCCTGGAAACGACTCAGGTCCTGAATGGCCATCAATATTCCATGATACATCTCCGCAATGATATGAGCATCGATATAAAGGTTCACAATCGGAAATCCCATTTCAATAGTCCGCTTGAAATGACTTGGCAGGGGACAGGTATATTCCCATTCTTTGAAGAACTGGTCGTAGAGATTGATCCGCTCTTCCAGCTGGGCAAGGTTGGCCTTCCTCCTCATCTTACGCAGCAGTTCCCTTTTATAGAGTTTGAATGATTCGCTCTTCTCAAAATAGGTGCAAGCCTGGATCGTCCCGATTCCGAAAGCAAGATCCGGAAACTGCTGACGATAAGCATCAGTGACGGTAAGCGAGACTTCTTTCTGCATAGGCAAAGTCTAAATTTCACACCCCCCCTTGGCCCCTCACCCTTTCCCGTAAGGAGACTGTGTCGTAATCGACGAGAGACGACTTCGGTTGCAAGACGGAACAGATGGTCAGGTCATGAAGCTTTAGAGCGGAAACCTTCTATCGGTCAGCTGCCGGGCTGCAAGCCCATGAAAAGATTGCGTTTGCAGGAAGCTCGATTACCCATAACCCTAAATGACCGCATTCTAAAGCTGATGGGCCTGACTGCCTGTTCCGTCCGTATCTACCCTCCATCATGACTACCACACAGCCGCAAGGGAGAGAGGGGAGAGGAAAGGGATTATTCTGGTACATAGAGGCGTTTCATTTTGTGGATCTCACGAATTCGAGATTCGGCATAGCGGTTCGCCGCTTCTAAAGGTAGAATGTCTTCTCTTTTTGCCATCTCGAAGATGTGGAGAAGACGGTCGTAGATCCGCTCAGTCTTCATCCTCACCCGCTCGGGGTTATAGCCCTGAAGCTCATCGATCGCCTGAATGACGCCTCCGGCGTTGATGATGTAGTCTGGAGCATAAAGAATACCTCTTTCACGGAGCATCCGGCTATGGCGTTCTTCATTCTCCAACTGGTTGTTTGCACAGCCTGCCACCAACTGGCATCTCAGTCTGGGAATGGTCCGGTCATTCAAAATGCCGCCCATAGCGCAAGGGCAAAAGATATCACACTCTACCCCATAGATTTCCTCTGGTTTGACCGTCTCAAACCCATATTTCATCTGGAGGCGTTGGAGGGTCTCATTGTTGATTTCGGTTGCACATACCTCTAATTCACCTTCCTTCAAGTATTCCAAAAGGGGCTCGCCTACAGCCCCCAGTCCCTGCACGGCAATCCTTCGGCCACGGAGTTCTTCATCGCCCCAAAGGAATTTGGCACAGGCTTTCAATCCGACATAAATCCCAAAGGCTGTTGTGATCCCTGAGCTTCCAGAACTACCCTCTTCTCTGGGCCTTGCCAAAATGTATTGGGTCTCTCTCCCGATGATGGAGCCATCGGTCAGATCGAGGTTCAGATCCACTCCAGTAACGAAGCGCCCCTTTAACATCTCGACGAACCTGCCAAAAGCCCGGAGATAGGACTCACTCTTATCCTTCTCCGGGTCACCCCAGATGACGGCCTTCGACCCGCCCTTATCCTCGTCGGCAGCGGCACACTTATACGTCATTGCCTTAGCCAACCTCATGGCATCCCGAAGGGCATCTTCCATCGAGGCATAGTTAACCATCCTAACCCCACCAAAGGTCTGTCCAAGCGTGGAATCATGGATAGCAATGATCGCCTTCATCCCTGTCTCCTTATCGAAGTTGAAGATGATCTGTTCACATCCATCTTTCTTCATCAAATCGAAGATATCCATTTCTTTCCCCCTACACTTGCCCATTTTGAACAATACCAAACAAAAGCAATAGAAATTTATCGGGTACTATCTAAAATAAGACCTTATCTGTAAATAATGAATGCTTGCAATGTCCCCATTTGAAAAAGGGGGATTTGCCCAAGGTTGACACTTTAAGTCCCCCCTCGCCCCCCTTTACTAAAGGGGGGGAAAGTTATTTGCGGATAAGTTCTAAGCCTTAATAACCAGATGAGAGATTCCAAACAATGAATTGAGTACTAACCTGATGATTGGTTATTGGAATCTGCCTGGCTATTCGTGCTGGGGTATGGGTTGTTATGCTTCTCCTTCAACAGGCTTACAGAGTAACGTCTCATCCTCCAATTTCTCACCGAAGCGTTTCACCACCTCTTCCACGGTGAGCCGTCTCTTCTCCTCGCCAGAAACATCAAACTGGATCTTCCCTTCGTGAAGCATGATCATTCGGTCCCCAAAGTTGATTGCCTGGACCATGTTATGAGTGACCATGATAGTGGTGAGTCGATTTTCCCTGACAATCCTATTGGTCAGGTGAATGACCTTTTCCGCCGTCCTTGGATCGAGGGAGGCAGTGTGCTCGTCCAGGAGTAAAAGCTTCGGTAGAGAGAGTGTGGCCATCAACAAGGTGAGACATTGGCGTTGGCCTCCGGAGAGAAGGCTAACACGGTCTGAGAGACGGTCTTCCAAGCCCAATTCGAGGATTCTTAGAAGCTCCTTATATTCCTGTCTCTGTTTCCCCGTTACCCCCCGGCAGAGCCCTCTCGGTTTTCCTCGAAGTTCGGCCATGGAAAGATTTTCTTCAATCGTCATCGATGAGGCCGTCCCCATTAATGGGTTTTGGAAAATCCGTCCCAGGTATTTTGCCCTTCGATGTTCCGGCAGAAACGTCACTTCTTTTCCGTCGATCAAGACCCTTCCCTCATCGGGGAGAAAGGTGCCGGCGATCAGGTTGAGAAGGGTGGTCTTTCCCGCGCCGTTGGAACCGATGACTGTGACGAACTCTTCTCTTTTCACTTCGAGACGAATTCCGTTGATCGCTGCTTTCTCGTCAATCGTATTTCGATTGAATACCTTTTTCAGGTCTTGAATGGTCACCATCTTTTCCATCATCTCATTTCAGATTTTAGATGTAGGATTTCAGATTGAAAGTTTAGGTAATTCTTAGTTTTCAATTTGCAATCCGCAATCTAAGATTACTTATATTCCTCGAAGATGAAGCCTCTCCTCCTTACCCTTCTTGAGGGCAGGAAAGCCTAAAGCGAGGATGACCATGGCACCTGTAGCCATCTTGAGATCGGTAGGTGCCAAACCCAACCAGAGACCCACAGTGATGATCAAACGGTAGACGAAGGAGCCAACGATGGCTGCAAGGGTATTCATCCCCACCGATCTTGGCCGGAGCAGGGTTTCTCCAATGATGATTGCCGCCAGGCCGGTGACGATCATGCCGACGCCCATTCCGATATCTGCAAACCCTTGGTGCTGTGCTACCAGCGCTCCGGAGAAGGCAACAAAGGCATTGGAGATGCCGAGCCCCAAGATGGTCATGGTGTTGGTGTTCACACCGAGAGTGCGTATCATCTGTTCGTTATCACCGGTGGCCCTCATGGCGAGACCCACTTGTGTGTGAAGAAAAAGGTCAGTGAGGAATTTGCAAGTGAAGACGATCAGTCCAAAGAAAAGAACAATAGAAAGCCATCGCCTTTCGATCTCTTCGAAGGGAGTAAAGACGGTTCTAAAGTTGATGAGCGGTGTGTTGGATCGACCCATCACCCGAAGATTGACCGAGTAAAGGATGGTCATGATCAAGATCCCTGCCAGGAGGCTATTGATCTTGAGTCGAGTATTGAGCACTCCAGTCGCACAGCCTGCAGCAAACCCAAGAAAGATCGCCAGGACGATCCCGATCAAGGGATCGCAACCCAAGACGATCAAACGGGCCGCCACGGCTCCACCGAGAACAAAACTTCCATCCACGGTCAAATCTGGGAAGGCAAGGATGCGGAAACTGATGACAATGCCTAGGGCGACCAGTGCATAGGCCAATCCTTGTTCAAGAGAGATTTGAACGATGCCGGAAAGAGTTTCCATTCTGAAGTTCCGGGCAGCCTCCGTGCCCATCCCAACCAAAGACGGAAGGAGAGGGAGATCATTCTACTCCGTAATGACTTTGTCTGCTTTCTTAAGAAGTTGAGGAGGAATGACCACTCCCTGGGCCTTTGCCGCCTTTTCGCTGACAACCAGGCTGAACTTCTCAGCCGGCCCCCAGGGGATATCTCCGGTTTTTCTCCCTTTCAGGATTTGTGCCGCTTTTTTTCCGGCAGACTCTCCGATCAGTAAGTAATCCAGCCCATAAGCAGCGATCGCACCCCTTGGGACGCTGCCGATATCACCCGCGAAGAGAGGGATCTTTCTCTCATTGCAGACCTTCACAATGGCCTCAAAGGAAGAGACCGCTGTGTTGTCAGAAGTGATGGTGATGGCTTGCACCCCTTTTCCCGCGAGGGATTGGGCAGCCTGCATCGTTTCAGCACTGGTGGAAATCGTGGCTTCAATCAATTCCACTCCCAATTTCTTTGCAGCCTCTTTCATCTCTCTGATGTGGACAAGGGAATTCGAATCTCCAGCATTGTAGACCGTTCCCCATTTCCTTGCCTTGGGGACAAACTTCGTATACATCTCAAATTGCAGGTAGACAGGCCAACGGTCACTGACGCCAGTCACATTAGTACCTGATTCTGTCCCGGGAGGACTCGTTTTCGGGACGAGGCCTGCATCCATGGGGTCAGTCACGGAAGAGAAGACGATCGGGAGTGTTTTGATGGTCTTCACGACAGCTTGAGAGGTAGGGGTAGCAATGCTGTGGACCAAATCTACTTTCGCATCAAGGAACTTCTGAGCGATGGTCTGGGCATTCGCCATATCCCCTTGAGCATTCTGACGATCGTATGTGACATTGATCCCTTCTTTAAAACCGGCTTCGGCTAACGCCTTCTCAAACCCCTTTTCGTCTGCATCTAAAGCGGGATGAGAGACAATTTGGGTGACCCCGATCCTTAGCATCTTCTTGGTTTTTTTCTCCTGCGCAAAAGAGAATGCAGCACTGACCGCAAGGATTAAGATCAAGATAGGGCATAGTTTTTTCCACATATTCGGCTCCTTTCTCAAATTCATAACTTCTCAATCATACCTTCACCTTTACCCCCCTTTAAGCATCTTGTTTTATCTTAGAAATCCCTGAATCCCTCCCCTCTTTCAAAGGTAGTTGAAAAATATCACCTTTTAGAAAACCTGTCAATTCGGGGAAATGCCCTGAGATTGCGCAACGGTGATTTAGACACAAGATAACAGACATTAGACCTACCACTTACTAATAAGTCCATAATTGTATGGACGCCGAAGACTAAATCCCTCCTCCCCTCCCTTTACGAAAGGGAGGATTTTCCCCTCTTAGGTATCCTTTTCCTATCTTCGGACAGGCAAAGAGGGGGAAGGGGAGATTTTCCAAACAATATGTCTAATCAATTATGGACTCCTTAGTAACCTCTACCCAAGAGTGCGCATACTTGGACACCAATAGCCATGAAGAATGGTGGGCAAAGGCTCAAGAAGGTTCGAGAATCCTGCACGCCTCAGTTTCCATTTAGAGAAGTCTGCTGTCTGACCTCACTTTGACTGCACTGATGTCCGCTGTCTGAAATGCAGAAGGCTTGTCTGGAACTCCGACAAAAGCCACAAGAGGATCTTCGGTCTATGAAGGAGACCTTTTGCTTCCCAACAAGAAAGCAACCTCTCCTCCCAGGACGAGGATGGCCGAGGAATAGTAAACCCATAAGACGAAAATGGCCAAGGTACTCAAAGAGCCATAGATCATCGTGAAGCCTCCCAGGTGAAGGACATACCATCCGAACGATTGTTTTGCTACTTCCCACAGGAGACTGGTGAAAAAGGCGGCTTGAAGAGCGACCTTGAACTGTATCTTCTTGTTGGGAATAATCTTGTAGATCAAGAAAAACATCCAAAAAGTGAAGAGAAAGGGAATGACGTATTTTAGGGAAAAGTGAATGACCGGCCCCAGGTCCAGGGGAGAGTAATGTCGGAGGTACGTGACCAGGGAGGTAAGGGCCATGCTCATGAGCAGGAAGGTCCCTGCCAGAAAAACCATGAGAATATCAATGGCCTTTCCTCCAAGAATGCTTTGCCCCTTCTCAACCTGAAAGACCTTGTTAAGTGCCGTCCTCAATGAGCTGAACACCCACGTGGAGGCCCAGATCAATCCGAAGATGCCTATTCCCCCGACGATCTTTCGATCCTCCATAATCCGGAAAATGTTTTGGATCATCCTCGGTTCTAAGGCAGGGACGGCATTCTCAATATAGTGATGGATATGCTTCAACACCTCCCGGTCACCGTAAAGGTAAGTGCCCACTAACGACAATAGCAGTAGGAAGAGCGGAACCAAACAGATGAGGAGACTGAAGGCGATTCCGGAGGACAGGAAGAGCCCGTTATCGTCATCGAATTTCTCCGCAGCCCGCCAGAGCAAAGAGAGCTTGCTCAAGATCTGCTTCGTTCGCGCAACTAGCGAGAAACGTCTCACCGTGAGCCCTTTCACTTAAGGTTGCTCCCTCAAGAAAATTGATGACATAAGGTTGAAGGATTTCAAGCTGCGCGGATTCAGAGATCCAAAGGTGAAAATGGAACGTGGAAGGGAGTTTCAACTACTTCCTACTCTCCACTTTCCGCCCTCAGATCATTGACTCCTTGACCCCTAGAATTCTCATCATCCATCAACTCATCTCGATAGGATTTTCACTTGGAAAGGTCTGTTTTAATCTGGAGGAGATGGAGAATGTCTCTCCGTGTGATCATGCCTACTGCTTTTCCGTCTTTCACTACGGGGAGGCGCCCTTCCCCGGAACGAACCATCTTTTCCAAAGCATCCGTTGCCTCCCCATCCGGATCGACGACGATTTCCTTTGCGGCAGGCATCATGACATCTCTGACCGTTTTCTCTTTCCATTGATCTCGCGGGACTTCTCTCACGAGTTTCAATGTGACGATCCCGATGATTCTGTCGCCGTCTATCACAGGATAAGTATCGTGCTTGTGGGTTAGGTAGAAATCTTCCACCAGTCGATCAATTCGTATGGAAGGTTGAACCGAGATCACACCACGACTCATCAATTCCTTCACCTTCACCCCCTCAAGGGCACCCTTCAACATCGCCTGCTGATAGCCGCCTTCTGCAGCGGATCGCAAGAAGATCCCAATGATGACAAACCAGAATCCTCCGATGACATTTCCCGTCAATATCCAGAAAAGCCCAAGAAGAATGATTCCTACTCCGACCCACTTTCCGGCCCCGGAAGCGATCTGTGTTGCCCTCCTCAGATTGTTCGTCTTTCTCCAATAAATAGCCCTAAGGACCCTACCTCCGTCCAACGGAAAACCGGGAATCAGGTTGAAAACCCCTAAGGACAGATTGATAAAAGCCAGATAATTGAGGAGGCCGGTGTACAGGAGGAGATCAGGAAACGGTGAAGTGGCTTTCGACAAGATCCAGAAGATCAAGGCAAGGACGACACTGGAGGCGGGCCCTCCGATAGCCACCTTCAACTCTTTCAGTGGATCCTCCGGCTCTTTTGTCAGTTGGGAGACGCCACCAAAGATGAAGAGGGTGATCTCACTCACATCCATGCCCTCCTTTTTGGCGATGTAAGAGTGGGTCACCTCGTGGGCTAAAACACTGAGAAAAAGGAAGACAGCCCCCAAGAATCCCATTATCCAATGGGCGGATCGGCTCAGCCCGGGATAGTGATAAGGAAAGTAGCCGCTCGCTAAACTCCAGGTAATCAGTCCAAAGACGATGAACCAAGTGTAGTTTAGAGAGATCTGTATACCCAATATTCGAAAGAGCTTCATCCCTTTCATCCTGTTCACCCTTTCCTTCCACTACTCAAGGACCATCGTCAAGTCGTGCCCGTTTCTTTGGGTTGGTCCTTCTTTTTGATAGAGGTCTTGATGGCCCGTGGTATCCAGAATAGAAGGGCAAAAAAGACCCCTAAGACGATTGATCCCAAGACCATATAAACCAGTGACGTCTCGAATTTCCATAATAGGAATTTGATGATCACGGGTGGGGCATCTGAATTCTGTACAGCGAAGATAGCAATGCTGGCGGCGATAACTAAGACCACCCAATAAAGGACTTGTGTCATTTTTTCCTCCTCTTGAACAGAGAATTTAGTACGGATTAGAAAAGAAATTATCGAAAATGTCGCTCAAGATTTCATTCACCGCTTGTTCCATTCTCTCCGGGGTCAACCTGGGCAAAGACATCTCCTTTTCAACCTCTACGTTTCTCGTAAAAACCCTGCCCTCTTTCTTCACCCCTAAATGAATGACAAAGTGAATCGTTGACTTCAGCTCTGTCCTGAATAAGTGCGTTCTTCCCTCCAGCCAGAACTTCTTGATTTCAATCATCAAGACAGAGTCCGTCTCCATGGTTTGCAGGGACTCTGGTTTTCCATCCCAGGTTGAAACGGGTATGATCCTCATCCCACGCTGGGAGAGGACATTCGATAGAGACTCTATCATTGCCTTTTCCAATGGAGAGGGATTGGTTTTGAAATAAGTCGATACCCCCTGAAGAGGGGTATAACGACCTAAATATAATGTATCTGGCCTCTCATCTCTGAAAGGGACCATCCCAAGAGTAGAACCGATCTTCTGCTGAAGGGATGAGAGCTCTCTCAGCGGTTGATACCGAAGGTAGAGGGAGTAGGTTCCTCCTTTTGCACACGAGAGGATAAAGAAACATAAAAAAGTGATCATCGGCCAACGGAGAGATTTCATAGGTTAACCTCCTAATTGAGATCTATTCTACCATATCTTTGAGGGTCTTTGTCAGTAAAGCTCTTACACGCTTAACTTGAGGAATCTCTGCTAACATTGAACGATCACTCCAACCCTAAGTCCTCAATCCGTGCCCAAAGTCCTCGACCTGGATCATTATACCACGGTTATCATCTTGAACAAATGATTTACTCAGAGATCGATAAATAGACCCACCCGTTGCAGGAACGAACCCGGACAAATCCCGCCCCCGGCGGGACTTCGAATGGCGGTTTTCAGGAGATTCAGATGATTCACGGAGTTTACCGAAGAACGAGGGGAAAGAGAACAATTGCAGGGCTTGAAGTCGGCTCTCGAAGCAGCCAATTCTTAATCCCCAGAAGTCACTCGAACAGGAGGAATTGAAACCGGCTGGGGTTGTATGATTGGCTGGAGGATATTTCTAATCCCTGAGAGATGAGCGTAATCATTACCATTTGTCAGACATTAAACAGAAAATTGATGATATCGCCATCTTCGACGACATAGTCTCTCCCCTTCTGCATGTATCTGCCCACCTCTCTGACTTTTTGTTCGCTTCCCAGTCTAATCAGATCCTGATATTTCATCACCTCTGCCCGGATGAATCCGCGCTCGAAGTCAGAATGAATGACACCTGCGGCTTGCGGGGCAAGGGATCCCTGCCGGTTCGTCCAGGCCCGTACCTCGTCGGGACCCACCGTGAAGAATGAGATGAGACCAAGGGTTTTGTAGCAAAGTATGGTTAACCTGTCCAGCGCCGGCTGATCAAGCTGAAGCTCCTCAAGAAAGCTCTGCCGCTCTGCCGCATCGAGCTGGCAAAGTTCCTGTTCAATCTTGGCAGAAACAGCAATCCATTGGAAGGCTTGTTCACGAAAGCCCTCCTTCAATTCATCCATCAGACCCTGATCCCCCAGTCCCTCCTCCCCGACGTTGAGGATAGTGATAACCGCTTTGCGTGTCAGCAAGGGGGAGCTGGCAATGAGCTTCAGTTCAGCCTCCTCCAAGGCAAAATTCCTCAGGAAACAGCCGGTTTCAAGATGGACTTTCATACGGGTAAGAAGATCCCTTTCCATGGCCGTCTTTTGAATGTCTTTCTTCTTGTTTTGTTCCTTTTCGAGCCGCTCAAGGCGCTTTTCAATGAAAAGAAGATCGTTCAGTTGTAGCTCTTCATTAAAGAACAGGATATCTCGACGGGGATCAAGAGTGCCATGAACATGGAAGATGGTGTCGTCCTCAAAAGTTCGAACAAGATGGCAGATGACATCCACTTGCTCCAGTCCCCGCAGGATCTGATCATTACGGGAAGCCTGTTGATCTAAGTCAGGCAGAAGAGAAAATTCAATATGGGCTGGGGTCTGCTGACGCGGAGCGTAAATTTCTACGAGGCGATCGAAGCGTGCATCTCGTACTTTTGCCAACCCCAGACCGTTCCCTTTTTTGCCTTCTGAATTTGGGTCTTTGCCGGTCAACAGCCGAAAGAGCGTCCGTTTGCCAACCTGAGGAAAACCCACAAGTCCGAGTTTCATTGTGTTCCTCTCCCTTCATGCCACAAAACCTCCCGATTGATTTTCGAGGGCAAGCTTGCCCCAGAAAAACCTCGCACGAATCTCAGGAATGATCTTTGGGAAACCTAAGAGATCACTACCTTGGGAGAAACGCTCAGGAAGGATTTAAATAGGTTATTCTAAGATAACACGGGAGATGATGGTTTTCAACCTCATCAGAATGATCCCAGTGGCGAAAGCAGGAGACTGAGTGGTTTCTGATAAAAGGCGTGTCCGCTTCCTTTACAAAAGTCATTCTCTAACAAGAGATTTTGTCTTCAGTCCATAATGACCTGATACCTGCGGATATAATTGGGGCCTGCCCTGAACATTTGGGAGATTTGATATCATTCCTGCCCTTGGGAATAAGGGAAACCCAAAGAGTATCATGCATGTTCTTTTTTTATTCGGGACAGATAGACGCTTTTCAGGAGCCTTCTAGATCATTAATGAGAGGACCTCTTTGTTCACTAAGTTTGGAGGACGTTTTCCTGTGAGGCCCGCCAATAAGTTTTCTGCTGCCATCATAGCCATTCGAAGTCGCGTCTCATGAGAGGCACTCCCTATATGCGGCGTTAGAACAACATTCTTCATCTCGATCAGGGCAGGTTCAACCTGAGGCTCTCTCTCATAAACATCCAAACCGGCCCCGGCGATTCTTCTTTCTTGCAAGGCTTGAACCAAAGCCTTTTCATCAACCACGGGGCCCCTTGAAGCATTAACCAAGATGGCAGTACGTTTCATCAGCGAAAACTCTGGCTCAGAGAGATAGTGAGTGGTCTGAGGCGTCAGCGGAACGTGAAGGGTTATAAAATCGGACTCGGACATCAAGGTCTCTTTATCAACAAAGAGAGCTCCCAATTCCTCTTCAATAGAAGGGGTAGCTCGTACAATATCCGTGTATAATATCTTCATATTGAATCCTTTGGCTCGTCGTGCAACACCCAGACCAATTCGTCCCAGGCCACAGATGCCTAGAACCTTATGATGAACATCATAACCCAGGAGCTGCATCATCCCCCACTCCCTCCACTGGCCGGAACGGAGATATTGATCTAGTTCGACAATGCGTCTTGCCGTGGAAAGCAATAATGCCCAGGTCAAATCCGAAGTGGTGTCATCTAAGACCCCAGGGGTATTGGTAACCATGATCTTCCGACGAGTGCACGCCTCAACATCAATATTATCGTATCCCACTGCGACATCCGAGATAACCTTCAGCTCAGGACAATGAGAAAGAACTTCCTCATCAATTCGATCGCTGAGGAGAACGATCGCTCCTACCTTGTCGCGAAGTCTTTGGAGTAGAATGGCAGGGGCGAGAGGCGTTTCGCCTCTATTCCAATCCACTTCAAAATGTTGCCTGACCAGATCGACCGCTTCGTCAAAGATTCTCTGGCTGATCAAGACCTTTGATTTCATAGGAACGGATCCTCCACTCGTATCATTCACCTTGGAATTCGTCATTTAGCATATGTGATTGCCAACACTATTTGGTTCGGCTATGCCGGGCTAGGTCTTATAAGCATTACTTCATATAACATTTTCTCCCTACGATTCTCCAGAAACTTCTTCGGTTTCAACCTCCAAATCATGCTCAGAAGTAGATACGGGGGGATTGGAAATGTCAAGAAAACAAGACCTCATGCCGATTTTTCTTACACTATATTTTCTCCAAAATGGGGTCCTTTTCATTGCAAAATACATCATTTCCCCCATTTACTTCTGAGATTTTCCCTAGTAATCTCTAATTAAGGTATCCCGTCCAATGAGCCGAACCCCTGTGAAGAGGAGATAGAAAGCAGACGGGTCTCTCAGAGCAAAATCGAGCCAAACTGACGAAGGAAGCTTCAACCGGGGTATAGCAACTTATTCTAGTCTTCCGAAAGGTTATTTACGTTGTAGACCGAATGATAGAACGGCTTGACAAAGGATGGTCGACCATAGATTTCAAGAAGAATCCTAAGGATCCTGGGCGCATGAAAGATGGAGGAGGGTGATCATATGGTCAAAGAAGAAAACATTGACAAATTAAGGGAAATGGTGAACCGGCTTATTGAAACTGAGGAGGAAGTGGTTGATCTAACGGAGGAAGCCATTGAAAAAGCAGAAAATGCAACGACAAGATATTTGCTTCGCGCCATTCAGCATGATTCACGCAAACATGCCGATTTTGGTCGGGCAGCATTAGAAATCCTTGAGTTCAAGACAATTGTGGGAACTAAGGAGAGAAAAGAAGTCTGGGATTTGCTGAAGAAACACAGCGATATGGAAAAGAAACATAGGGAATTTGTTGCTCAAATGAAATACCTGTCAAAGACACCGGCGCTTAAGTATATTTTCCGACAGATATGGGAAGATGAGAAGAAACATCATATGATGCTTGAGACGCTGATGACCAAGCGATTTGAGAAAGATCCAGAAGCTCAGTGGGGGTTTTTGTTAAGTGACTGAATCGTAGTGTTCTGTCTTCGCTTCGTTGAAAAGCCAGGTGAAGACAGTAGAAACGATCTATTTAAGGAGAGGTGTCTTGCAAACACCCAACCTTACACATGGCACTTTTTACAACAAGTTGATAATTCGCACCGGTCGGAAGTGGAATTGACTCTTAAACAAATCTAAGTACGAGGAGGAAGGCGATGAGAGCAGGAATATTGTCGGTAATGGTAGCGGCTGCATTGGTGGCCGGATACGGACCATGGGCAGATTCGGGCGCAGCGATGGATTCGGCGGCGGTGATAAAAGCGGTGGCAGTGTTGGCGCCGACGAAAGACAGCAAGGTATCGGGCGTGGTGACGTTTACGAAAGTCGAGGGCGGCATTAAGATCGTCACAGACGTGACGGGGCTGACGCCCGGCAAACACGGGTTCCACATTCATGAGTTTGGCGATTGTAGCGCGCCGGATGCGACATCGGCGGGCGGGCACTTCAACCCGAGCCAGATGCAGCACGGGGCGCCGGACGCTTCAATGCGGCATGCGGGCGACTTTGGGAATCTGGAAGCGGACGAGTCGGGCAAGGCACATTACGAGCGCGTGGACACGGTGATTTCACTCGAAGATGTTGACTCGATTATTGGTCACGGGGTCATTGTGCACGAGAAGGCCGACGATCTGAAGTCGCAGCCTACTGGCAACGCGGGCGCTCGCGTTGCCTGCGGGGTCATCGGTGTAGCAAAGCCGTAGCACCGGGTCGACTTGGACCATGCAGAACGAGCTGAAACTGGCAAGATCCAATGACGCCTAACCAAAGGCAGCGGCCTAACGCTTCTTGTATTTTCGAACGTCATTGACGCCGCCTGTGCTGGCTAAGCCCGGGTATTACCATCATCTTCAACTGTTTCCCTTTTCCTCTTCTAAAGAAACGGTCTGAGCTGAATCGGCCTGGCCCTGCCGACAGAGATCACTTAAAAGACATCCCGGGTCCGATTTCCTGAGAGGGGAAATCAGACCAAAACCTCGTTTTTCAGGACACGATCATGGCAGCCTGAGTCGAATCGCCCTCTCAACAATTCGACTCAAAAGCTCCAGCTCTCTGAGAGCTCTGTAAGAGACACAGTGTCCATTCCGTGACATGAGATGAATTGAAGAAGGGATTGAAGAACAATGGGGCTTTGTAATAAGAAAGGAAAATGTGAAGATCAAAGATATTCTTAAACTGGTACTAAGTGTTGCCCTCTGTCAACTGGCAGGTTTTCTAGGTTCTCTTTTTACCATCCCAGCCATTCCGACTTGGTATAAAACATTAAATAAACCTTTCTTCACCCCTCCCGATTGGATATTCAGTCCGGTCTGGATCAGTCTATTCATACTCATGGGAATATCTCTATTTCTTGTTTGGCAAAGACAAGGGCATCGAAAGTTAAAAATGGCTTTGATTTTCTTCTTTGCTCAGTTGATTTTCAATATGCTCTGGTCAGCGGCCTTTTTCGGGCTCAGGTCTCCTCTTCTTGGGCTCATTGATATCGTTCTTCTATGGTTTGCCATTCTATTGACGATCCAGAATTTCCTTAGAGTCTCACGGACGGCAGGACTTCTTCTTCTGCCCTACATTTTATGGGTCAGCTTTGCTGCTGTACTGAATTTTTCTCTATGGATACTGAATCTATAAGAAGATGAAGAAGAGCGAACCGATTCAGAAAGAAAGGGTGAAGGCACTTCATCAGAAAGAGATTAGGAGACAGCAGTATGTTCTCTACTGGATGCAGGCTTCTCAGAGGGCCGAATATAATCATGCCCTTGAGTTTGCCATCTTAGACGCCAATGCACTTCGGCAGCCGTTAATCGTCTTTTTTGGAATCACTGATCAGTTTCCAGAGGCAAATGAAAGGCATTATACTTCTATGCTGGAAGGGCTGAGGGAAGTAAAGGATTCTCTTGAAAAGAGAGGGATTCGAATGGTCATCCTCCATAAGTCCCCTGAGGTCGGAGCGCTTCAATTAGCCAGGAGAGCCTCCCCGGCCGTGGTGGATCGAGGTTATCTGAGGATCCAGAGGGCCTGGAGAGATGATGCTTCTGAGCGGATGGATTGTCCATTGATTCAGGTGGAAACAGATGTCGTCGTCCCGGTGGAGGAGACATCGATCAAAGAAGAATATGCGGGGGCAACCATAAGGTCAAAGATTAAGAGGAAGTTGGATGTTTTTCTCGTTCCACTAAGGGAGCATGAACCCATCATCGATTCCCTTTCTATCGACTTTGATTCTTTTAATATTGATAATTTGGCAAAGGTTTAAAGAAGAAATTTGATGCTGATAGATATGTGAAGATGATAGAACTTGACATAGGCAGCTGAGATGATCTAGCCTGTTCTGGAATGACAATGAACGGGTTTTAGAATTTAATTGAATTTAGGAGGGATTGAGATGAAATTGAGCGAATATTTTGAAAAGAAAAAGGGTCGCGGGGTTATTGCTACAGCTGATTCAGAAGGAAAGGTTGGTGTTGCTGTTTATGCCAGGCCCCATTTTATCGATGAGAAAACTGTGGCCTTTATCATGGCCGACCGGTTGATGCATAAAAATCTTCAGTCCAATCCTCATGCTGCCTATCTTTTCTTGGAGTCAAGCGATCGATATGTAGGCAAGCGACTCTACCTGACCAAGATCAAAGAGGAAAAGGATAGCGACCTCGTCAATCAACTCCGGCGCAAAGGCTCCTGCCCGGTCGACGAGAGCTACAAACAAGGACAAAGATTCGTCCTCACCTTTAAGGTGAATAAAGTACTGCCCCTGATTGGCGCAAAGTAATACCGCAGGGAGATAGACAGGAAACTTCATGAAGATCCTGATTACAGGTGGAACAGGTTTTGTTGGTAAGCAACTTACCTCCCGTTTCATCCAGGAGGGAAACGAAGTAACTATTCTGACCCGGTCTCTCAAAGAGTCGGGGCAACTTCCCAAGGGAATTTCCTACCTGCAAGGAGATCCAACGCAGAAAGGCCCCTGGCAAGAGGCCATTCCTGGCCATGATGTCATCATCAATCTCGCAGGGGCCTCTATCTTCAGCAAGTGGTCCGATGAATACAAGAAACTGATTCGAGACAGTCGGGTCTTCACCACCCGGAATATTATCGAAGGAATCCCGTCCAAATTCGAAAAGGGAATCTCCCTCTTTAGCACCTCAGCTGTGGGCTACTATGGCTTTCACGGCGATGAGGAACTGGACGAAGAATCACCCCCGGGTAATGACTTTTTGGCTCGGCTCGCCATCGAGTGGGAAGCAGAGGCTTTAAAAGCCAAAGAAAAAGGGGCCAAGGTTGTGATTACCCGGTTTGGCATCGTTCTGGGCGAAAAGGGTGGGGCTCTCGGTCAGATGATCCCTCTCTTCAAGAAATTTATCGGAGGACCGATCGGGAGCGGCCAGCAGTGGTTTTCCTGGGTCCACATCAAGGATCTTGCAGAGGTCTTCGCTTTCTTAATCAAACATCCTGAGATCCCTGGTCCCGTAAATGTTTGCTCTCCAAACCCAGTCAAAAATAAGGATCTGGCAAGGGCTCTTGGCAGGGCCCTGCACCGGCCTTCCTTTATGTCTACCCCGGGGTTTATGATCAAGCTGGTTTTGGGTGAGTTCGGTTCGGTCATTCTTGAGGGGCAACGAGTGCTTCCCCGACGGCTGTTAAAAAAGGGATTCACGTTTCAATATCCCGATATTGATAAGGCCCTCCAGAGTATCATTCAATAAACCCATCGTATTAAATACCCCGGACAAGTAGGGTAGACCAGTGTGCCTGCACCACGCCGCAGCCTTCTAAACGTGATTTCTAAGCTGCAGCTCCATAGGATGCTGGCTCAGATAGACCTGCTCCTTGAGATAGGGCTGAAGGTTTTAGTTATTATGGGCAAGACAGAATGAAAGGCAGGGCAAAGGGTGAGTACTTGCCACAAATCCGCAAATTTCCTATACTCAACGAAAGAGGAATTCGAACACAGGGGGTGATGAGTGAGCAAGCTGAAAGAGTTGCGTACCCCAGTATTCTGGGCGGAAGGCCATCCGGGCAAGCTTAATCGGGAGGGTTGGGTCATCGAGGTGAGCGGCCTCTGCGCAAATCCGAAAACATTCACATGGCAGGAACTGACCGCATTGCCGAAATCGATTGCCGACACACGCCTAACAAGCGTTACCAGGTTCTCCGTGCGAGGGAGGTGGGGAGGCGTGAAGGTTGCCGATTTACTCGATGCAGTCCAGGCTGATTCTGCAAGCCATTACGTCCGTTTCTGGTCTTACAGGATGATTTATGACACCTCCATTCCTATTGAGGTGGCCCTTCGGGAGAGAACCCTTCTCGCCTATGAGTTCGACGACGAGTACCTGGAGGAGGATTACGGGGGTCCAGCCAGGGGATTTTGCCCATACCTGTGGGGCTACAAGTCAGCGAAGAGTATTGTTAAGGTCGAATTGATGGACCGTTATATCTCCGGATTTTGGGAACAGCGGGGATATCCCGACGATGCCTTCATTACTGCGGGAAAAATCCGTGACATGAACCAGGGTGGCCGCCTAAGACCTATTCCAAACGGTGAAGTGATACGGTTCCTCGATGAATAGATTTCCCTTGTGGCAGGGGTACCCCGGTTATGCGGTTGTAGATAAAGGGTGAGATATTGTTGTGGCCCATGCCGCTTGGGAGCGCTTTGCCCGAGGAAAGGAAGACAAATCGCATGGGGAAAGAACGCATGAAACAGTATCCGGCCGTTGCCAATCGTTTTCTTGAAAGATGATGAGGGCTATTCAGATGGAAAAGACATCACGATTGAAAAAAATCCTGAAGGATCTTTTTCCCTCGCAAAGGCTGGCGGTCTTGGCTACACAGAGTAAAAGACAACCCTATGGTAACCTCGTCGCCTTTATGGCTACGGAAGACTTGAAGCACTTGCTGTTCGCTACGACCCGTGCCACTCGGAAATATGCCAATATCTCCAAAAATCCAAGGGTTGCGATGGTCATAGACAATCGATCCAACCAGGAGGCCGATTTTCATGAAGCTGCGGCTGTTACTGCAACAGGTGTCGTGAAGGAAGTGGAAGGATCGGGGAAGGAGCCTCTCCTAAGACTCTATCTTTCTGGACATCCTTATTTGAAGGATTTTGTTTCCTCCCCCACCTGTGCATTGCTAAAAATGAATGTTGAGACTTACTATGTGGTCCGCCAGTTCCAAAATGTCATGGAGCTTCATATGAAAAAATGAGTCTGACCATTCCACTTCATCAAATGATGGGAAAAGGCAGAGAACAAGTTCAATAAGGAAGTGCGTCGATGAGAAATAGGGACACATCCCATTTTTGGACTCTTAACCAGTCTTTGATCATGTTTGAAGATTACTCCATCTCCCATCCTATTTCATCAGGTAAGCAGAGCCGGAAATCGTGTACTTTCCCCACAGACAGCCGCAAAGAAGGACGAGGAGCATCGGATGAGCAGGAAATCGGGGGCACAAAGGCTTTCCTTATTTCATCCACTTCTGGAGAGGGATCGGGGGAAGATTTGCACCCGATCGGAGCTTTCCCTTTTATAGACAATTGGCCTGAAATATTGTAAGAAATGTCTAAAGAATTCAAGACACTCACCTAGGCATCAAGGCAAGGATAACAAAGGGAGGCAACATGAAGTTTCCCCAATACAGGCCGAGAAGGTTGAGAAAGGACGGGATATTTCGAAAGATGATCCGAGAAACCCATCTCAGGGCCGATGACCTGATTCTCCCCCTCTTCGTCCGGCCTGGAAAGGGAGTGAACCAACCTATCTCCTCCATGCCTGGCCACTCCCAACTCTCCATCGACCTCCTGATCAAGGAGGTGGAGGAGGCCAAATCCTTGGGAATCTTGGGGGTGATCCTCTTTGGCATTCCCGAGAGGAAGGATGAAATGGGGTCAGAAGCCTATGCGGAGGATGGGATCATCCAGAGAGCATTGAGGGCGATCAAGGAGAAGGTGGAGGGAATCCTTGTCATTACGGATGTCTGTCTGTGTGAATATACGAGCCACGGACATTGTGGGGTGGTGAGGGGCGGAAGGGTGTTGAACGATGAAACTCTCCAACTGCTTGCAAGGCAGGCCCTCTCTCACACGAGGGCAGGAGCAGACATGGTTGCGCCTTCAGACATGATGGACGGCAGGGTGGGAGCCATTCGAAAGATCCTCGATGAAAACCAATTTGGGGACACTCCCCTCATGGCTTATTCGGCAAAATACGCCTCCAGCTTCTATGGGCCTTTTCGGGTGGCTGCAGAATCGAAACCCCAATTTGGAGATCGGAAATCCTACCAGATGGACCCGGCTAATGGAGATGAAGCTCTGAGAGAGGTTCGGCTCGACATCGAAGAAGGCGCAGACATGGTCATGGTCAAGCCCGCTCTGCCCTACCTCGACATCATCTATCGCGTGAAACAGGCCTTCAACATACCTGTGGCAGCCTATCATGTCAGTGGTGAATTCGCTTTGATAAAGGCTGCTTCCCAACTGGGTTGGGTCGATGGAGACCAGGTGATGATGGAATCCTTGATCGCTATTAAACGGGCAGGCGCTGATGTGATCCTGACCTATTTTGCCAAAGAAGCAGCACGAAAAATAGTTACGAGTTATGAGTGATGAGTTAAGAGTAGGGAATCGAAAATTAAAGACTCCGAACCTCGAACTCCGAACTGGCAACTATCCCTTAAGGATGGTGGCTTGGGAATTGACGCGGAGCTGTAACCTTGCTTGTGTTCACTGCCGCGCCTCCTCAGAACGAGGCCCTTATCCAGGGGAGTTGACTACGGAGGAATGCTATCGGGTGATGGATGAGATCGCCTCTTTCAGCAAATCGGTCATCATCCTGACCGGAGGAGAGCCCCTGCTTCGGCCCGATCTCTTCTCTCTGGCAAGCTATGGCTCAGCGAGAGGCCTCCGAATGGTAATGGCGACGAATGGAACTCTATTAACTCAGGAAATAGTCCACAAACTCAAGGCTTCAGGCATCCAGCGGATCAGTATCAGTATGGATGGCCCTGATGCAGAAACACACGATGCCATTCGAAAAGTGAAGGGGTCTTTCGAAGGCTCTCTCAGGGGAATCAACATGGCAAGAAAGGGAGGCCTCGAGTTTCAGATCAACACAACCATCACCCAGGTCAACCTTCATCTCGTTCCGGAGATTCTCAATCTAGCTGTTGCCCTCGGAGCAGCGGCTCACCATATCTTCCTTCTGGTCCCCACGGGAAGGGGAAGGGAGCTCAAAGATCAGGAGATATCCGCCCTGGACTATGAAAAGACACTCCACTGGTTCTATGAGCAGATCGACAAAGTCCCCCTCCAACTCAAGGCCACCTGTGCTCCCCATTACTACCGTATCCTCCGCCAGCGGGCTAGGGAAGATGGGAAGAAGTTCATTCCCAAGGAGTTAGGGTTGGATGCCATGACCCGCGGCTGTCTGGGAGGAATCTCTTTCTGCTTCATCTCTCATGTCGGACAAGTCCAACCCTGCGGCTATCTCGAAGTGAACTGTGGAAACGTGAGGGAAAAACCCTTCCACCAAATCTGGGCTACTTCCGAAGTCTTCCATCGTCTGCGAGATTTTGACGGCTATAAAGGAAAATGTGGAAGGTGCGAATTCAGGCGGGTCTGCGGAGGTTGCCGGGCCAGAGCGTACGAAACTTCCGGAGATGACATGGCCGAGGAACCTTATTGCATCTATGAGCCGGTTTAGGTCCTTCTTCCGTTCTCGTATTCGTCTTACTTTCAAGCTCATCATGGTGATCGTTTTTTTGCTCCTGATGGGTTCGACCGTATTCGGATGGTTCTGTATCACAAAGAACTTTCTCTTTCTCGGCCTTGGGGTGATCGGGGTGGGGATTTTACTTGCCTTGATCTCTTCTCGAATTCTCCTTCTTCCCATTGGGAAGTTGATTGTAGCCATGGAGAACGTCGCCAAGGGAAAATTGGATCAGACGGTCAATATACAGTCCGGGGACGAAATCGAAGATCTCGGAAAGGCTTTTAACCAGATGACTTTCCAGCTGAGGGACTCAATCGATCATCTCCAGGAGAACGTGGAAGGACGAACTCGGCAGTTCGCGGAGACCGTCGAAGAATTGAATCAGACAAAGGTATCCCACCAGAAGATCCTCAAGGACCTCAAATCCACCCAAAGAGAATTGGAAAAGGTCAATCGTAGAATAATGGAGGTGGATCTGACCAAATTGATATTCATCGGCAACACCTCCCACGAACTGAAGACGCCCCTCACGGCGATCAAATCCAATATCGACTTCATCCTGAGTGAAAAGGAGGGGAAGCTACCTGACTCCTTGAGATCCCACCTCACCGTGATCCAAAGGAATACCAACCGAATACAGATGAGCATAGATCGTTTGTTGGACCTGACACGAATCAAATCCGGACATCTTTATCTCTACCCGGAACCCATCCGTCTCTCAGCGGTCGTCGGAGGGTACGTCGACGAAACCAAGCCGGAAGACAAACGCCTCTCGGTCGAGGTAGACATTCCTGAAGACCTCTTCATCTATGCCGACAAGAACGGGCTTCACGATATCTTCACCAACCTCCTCTCCAATGCCTTCAAATTCACCTTGGAGGGAGGTCAGATCAAGATCATTGCCAGCCAAGAGGATGAACACGTCCTCCATGAGATTCGGGATACCGGAATCGGCATCCCAGAAGACCAGATTGAAAGGATCTTCGACGAATTCTATCAGGTCGATGGCAAACGGGGTGGGACAGGCTTGGGTCTCGCCATCACCAAACGATTCGTGGAGGAGCAGGACGGAAAGATCTGGGTAGAATCCGAGATGGGGAAAGGGTCGAGCTTCTTTTTTACCCTTCCTCGTTTTATGGAGAATAACGATGGAAGATCAACCTCTTCATAAAGTTGCCAAGGGAAAGGTCCTGGTCGTCGATGATGCACCCGATACATTGGAGATTATCCAAACACTTCTTCACTACGAAGGATACGACGTCATCACTGCATCGACGGGTGAGGAAGGGGTGAAGAAAGCAGAGGAAGAGAAACCTGAAGTGATTCTGATAGATATCAATCTTCCTGGAATCGATGGGAATGAGGCTCTGAAGAGAATCCGACAGATCAATCCCCATCAGTGCGTTGTCATGCTCACTGCCTTTGCAACAGTGGAGAATGCTATACAGGCCCTCAAAGAGGGTGCCTCTGACTTCCTCAAGAAGCCTTTCGAGAATGAGCATCTGATCCACATCGTCAACCAAACTTTAGAAAAGTCCCACACCTTGAAGGAGAAAGAAAGGTTGGAGGAGGAGATCCGGCGCCTTTCCATTACCGATGATCTAACCAGCCTCTATAATCACCGCCATTTCTTCAAGATCTTGGAATCCGAATTGGCCCGCCTGAATCGTCAGAAGACCTCCCTTTCCCTGTTGATGCTTGATCTCGACAATTTCAAAAGATACAATGATCTCTATGGGCATGTGGAAGGGGATAGGGTTCTGAGAAAGGTTGGCGAGATCATCAATCATTCGATTCGGAATCATGTGGACTCCGGATATCGCTACGGTGGGGATGAATTCGCCGCCCTTCTCATTGGGACCTCCCTTGATCAGGCCTTAACCATTGCGGAACGGATTCGTTCTTTCATCGAAAAGGCTGGATTTCAAAACGTTACGGTCAGCATCGGCCTGGCTGAGTTCAAAGGCCACTCCGACCTGGAAGGGTTTGTCAAATCGGCTGACGATGCGCTCTATGTGGCCAAACACTCGGGCGGAAACCAAGTCCGCACAAATCTTCTCTGAGCTTACATGTCTGATCGACCTCGGCTCCTTCTGATTGATGGCTCCTCCTATATCTTTCGTGCATTTTATGCCATCGGACATCTCTCCAACTCCATGGGTCTTCCAACCAATGCAACCTATGGCTTCACTCAGATGGTCCTTAAGGTGCTTAAAGAACAACGGCCGGACTATCTCGTCGTGGCCTTAGATTCAAGGGCCCCGACCTTTCGAAGCGAGATCTACAAGGAATATAAGGCCAATCGACCTGCCATGCCCGAGGGTCTTGTCCCGCAGCTTCCTTATATCAAAAGGATCATTGAGGGCTATCGGATTGCCGCCTTACAGATGGATGGATATGAGGCCGATGATCTCATTGGAACGGTGGCCAAAGGGATGGAATCAGAGGTCGATGTGGTCATCGTCACCGGCGATAAGGACATGCTCCAGCTGGTCGGTGAGCGGATCGAACTCTACGACCCGATGAAGGAGAAGAGGTTTAAGGTGAAAGAGGTCATCGAGCGTTTTGGCGTAACCCCTGAACAGATCGTGGAAGTGATGGGCCTGAGCGGAGATTCCGTGGACAACATCCCGGGTGTTCCCGGAATTGGGGAGAAGACCGCCATTGAGCTAATCAAGACCTTCGGGTCGATCGAGAACCTTCTGGCCCATCTGGATCAGATTCGTCAGAAGAGAGTGAAAGAGAATTTGGAAACCCATGGAGAACTGGCTCGGCTGAGCCGCCAATTAGCTACCATTCGTACCGATGTGCCCCTTACTTTTCGACTCAAAGACTTTGCTCTTTCCTCCCCGGATCTAAAAGCCCTCAGAGGGGTTTTCAAAGAATTGGAGTTCAACAAACTCCTGAAAGAACTCCCTGAAGAGAAAAATCCTGACGGAAAGGAGTACCATTTGGTCACGGACCGAAATGAATTTCTCACGTTGTTGGAAGGCCTGAGAAAGGCCGGCCTCTTCGCCATCGATCTGGAGACAACATCGCCCTACCCAATGTGGGCCGATCTGGTTGGGATCAGCCTTTCCCATAAGCCACATCAAGCCTTCTACATTCCCGTCGGCCATCGACTGGCAGAGGCTGAAGAACAACTTCCCCTTCCTTGGGTTTTGGAGCAGTTAAGACCTGTCTTGGAGGAGCGCGAGGTCAAGAAGGCGGGCCAGAACATTAAGTATGAATGGATCGTTCTGAAACGTAACGGCATTCACCTCCAGGGGATTCACTCTGATACCATGATCGCTTCTTACCTTCTCAACCCCACCAAACACAACCATAACCTTGGAGAGATCGCCAGGGAATATCTGGATCGGAGTGTCACGGATTACAAAGAGGTGGTGGGAACCGGAAGCAAGGAAGTAACCTTTGACAAGATTGAGCTCGAAAGGGCGAGGGATTACAGTTGCGAGGATGCAGACGTAACGCTTCAGCTTTCGAACCTCCTCCTTCCAAAACTGGAAGAGGAAGGGTTAAAGGATCTCTATTGCCAGATGGAGATGCCGCTGGTCACCGTTCTGGCGAAGATGGAGATGAACGGGGTGAAGATTGATGTGGATCTGCTCAGAGAGTACTCTAAGGAGCTGGAAATTCAACTCCAACAGAAGATGGAGAGAATCTACAGCCTGGCAGGCGAGGTCTTCAACATCAACTCCTCCCAGCAGCTGGGAAAGATCCTCTTTGATAAGCTGAAACTCCCGGTGGTCAAGAAGACCAAGACCGGCTATTCTACCGATGTCGACGTCCTGACCAAACTCTCCCTCCAGCACGACCTCCCTCTGGAGATCCTCGGCTATCGCAACCTCAACAAGCTCAAATCGACCTATATCGATGCCCTCCCCAAACTGGCCCATCCCGAGACCGGACGGGTCCATACATCTTATAATCAAACCGTGACCGCGACAGGACGCCTCTCCTCAAGCGACCCCAATCTCCAGAACATTCCCATCCGCTCGGAGGAGGAGAACCGTATCCGCCAAGCTTTCATTCCTGAAAAGGGGTGGGGCATTGTTTCTGCAGACTATTCCCAGATCGAGCTGAGAATTCTCGCCCACCTCTCCCGAGACGAAACGCTGATGGAGGCTTTCCACAAGGATGAAGACGTCCACTCCCGCACCGCCTCTGAAATCTTCAGCGTTCCTGTGGAGAAGGTGACACCCTCAATGAGAAGGGAGGCGAAGGTGATCAACTTTGGCATCATCTATGGCATGAGCGCCTACGGTCTCTCACAACAATTGGGGACAGAGCCAAAGATCGCTCAGTCGTACATTGATGA
>JBEKDJ010000025.1:0-39915 GCA_050014415.1 Thermodesulfobacteriota bacterium
TTCGAAAAACCTCTTATTTGATGACATCGTACTTGGATATCGCTTATCGTTGATTTCCTCACAAGCGGAAGGACAATACAAGAGATCCTCCGGGAATATCCAGGTTTAGAGGAAACTGACATCCTTGCTTGCATTGCATACCATGTAGAGATGGCGCGACAGCGTTGTATTGAGATCCGTCTTGAGAGTCAACCACTAATTTGAGGAAGAATATCTTAGAAGAGAACGATGACCGAATTTTGAAGACTTGGCCCTGAAGTCTCTTCCCAGGAGCGGACTGAGAATCCACTTAAGAAGGTCGATCGTCGGGTGATGCTCGGAGGAGAGAATTTCATTGGAAGGATCAAGGCTGGGTTAAAGGGAAGGGGGGTGAATGTGGGGATTGTGGAGCAGAAGAGGCTGTCTGATCATCCCTCTCTGGAGCAGGTCCTTCATAGGGTCGAGAAGGTATTCGGGAAGAGAGAGCGAGAACTTCCAGAAAGAAAGCAGTTTCATGGGTTAAGAAACAAATTGTTTTCGACGACAAATTGGCGAAGTCCGTGAGTGAGCTTGATTCATCTTTCAGGGCATCAATTGCACTTCCCAAGTCAATTAGGATTATTTGCAAGGATACCCCCCTTAACGCGTTACTCCGCTAAGGGCACACTCCCGAATCAGCATCCTCAATGCGCAATCGGCGTCATTGACCTTTAGCGACAAGCATCCCTCCTTAACTTCTTGCTCATTGCCCATCGCTATTTTTCGTCCTTTGGATCCCTGGCCCTCGTGCTCACATTTCTCATTACAGGTCGTTTTCCTTGGCTCTCTCCTGCCCCTGCCCGCCTCATACTTCCTGAAGTCCTCAGAAGTGTATGAACCTTTTCCATGCAATATTTCAGGCGGAAATCCTCACTATTATAATGGGCAGTCCTCATGCGAAAAGGTCATCAGATTCCTGAATTTTCATTGACAAAAAGCAGTTGAATGGGTAGGATTCTTACAAATAACAGCTTGCGGCAGAATGATTGTTATAGCTACAGTTAAAGAATATCGGAGGTGGCTTATGGAAATCGGCAAACATTGGAAAACGATTCAAGCAATATTTCAAGAAAGCCGAGGCAGCTCTATGCATTTTGCAATAGCTACAGTAAGCAAAAACGGCTCTCCGCGTGTAACGCCTATTGGGGCACTCTTTCTCCGTGAGGATAAGACAGGTTTCTACGTTGATGAGTTCACCGTCAATATGTCAATAAATGTCGAGCAAAATCCACGGATATGCATTCTTGCGGTAAACAGTGATCCAACGTTTTGGCGGAAATCGCTTTTTGTTGGAAGATTCGCGACCCCTCCTGCCGTAAGACTCATGGGTTCTGTGGGGAAAAAGAGAGAAGCGACAGATGAAGAAGTCGCCATGTGGCAAAATCATGTAAAAAGCGCCCAAGGGACGAAAGGGTATGATCTGCTTTGGAAGAATATGCGAACGGTCAGGGATATCTATTTTGATTCTTTCGAACCTGTTTCATGTGGGGAAATGACGCAAGACCTATGGAGATAAATTCTCTTGCTATTTCCGATGACTTCGTAGTGGAAGTCGTTAAAGATGGAAATGCGCCCCGAACGAGCCCGATTTGATGGACGGCAAGTAGTCATGCTCTCGACTTATTGACCACATGGGACGCTGAACGCCTACTGGAGGATCTAAGAAACCACACAGATGAGAAGCTATAACCACCTGCTGCACCCGATCGCGCAAACAGCGCGCTCCGGGTGAGCAGCGTGTTATCCAGCCTTTCAATCGGTAATCATCAACCTCCCTGTCAACCTGCTATTGCAGATAAGTAGGTGAAAGCAACAAAGTCCGGTTCCCAGCTTTCCTTTTGTCTCAAGCCGAATTATTTCCCGCAATAGCAAAGAATCTTGGCCACCACCAGTTTTCTTGCAGAGAAGAACTTATCTATATAAGACAGAGACTCAGATATGATATTAGGCATATGTTCCCCCCGTGCCTGACAGAGGACCCCTGGGAAGTGTAACCGTCCAAACCTAAAATAACCCAAGATAATCCAAGCTGTCCCAACATGGGCTTTGTAAGTTGTCGATATTTAAGTCTTTAAGATTGATGGGAAATCGCTATCAAGAAGTGATTGATTTAAAATCCCTCGGGGCTTCCACCCCGTGCCGGTTCAAATCCGGCCCTGGCACCAATGATTTCAATAGATTAGAGGGCTCTTTGGAGCCCTGAATTTCTTTATCAGGGGTTCCCGTCTTACGATTGTCTGAACTTTCGGAAGATCTTTGTTCAGACAAGAAGAGATTCAACCTCTTCATTACATCGATTGTGTCTTCCTGGTTTACCGTATTGTAGCGGTTAAACATGGAGGGACTTTTGTGACACGTCAGTTTCATCATGATTGTGTGATCTACCTTTGCCTTTTTCATGTTCGTGTTCAGCGTGTACCGCTGATCGTGGAACCTGGAATCTTAGATCTAATACTAATTTGACATCAAACATAGAGTAATGATACATTTGGGCAGGAGGTAAAGAGATGCGACGACCTGCCCAGATTAAGCCATGGTTATCAGAGGAAGAGTTCTTTGTATGGATTCGGGAATGGCCATTTGGCTAACCCAGATCGGGCCATTTCAGGCTGAAGAAGTTGCGAAGATGCTTGGGATATCGAAGCAGGCTGTCTGGCTGTGGGTGGGCCAATACAATAAGGATGGTCCAGGAGGGCTCGTGCGCCAGGGGCGGGGCGGACGGCGCTGGTCGTTGCTATCGTGGCCTCAGGAAGGAGCGCTGCTCAAGTCATTTGAAAAGAGGGCGTTAGGGGGCGAGTGGATTACCGCCAAGCAGATGCTGCCCAAGATATGCCAAGCGGCAGGAGAGGAAGTTTCCCTGGCTTATGTCTACCGTCTCTTGCGGCGGCACCAATGGCGCAAGCTTGGCCCTCGGCCGCGGCACGTTAAGGCCGATCCCCAAGCCCAAGAGGAGTTTAAAAAAAACTCCCGGTCCTCATCAAAGAACTCGTAGCCTCCGGGGCGACTGGCATGCCAGTGAGACTGTTGTTTCAAGACGAGGGCCGATTCGGTCGCATTAATGATCAAAGGCGTTGTTGGGCACCGCTACCCAGCCGCCCGGTGGTAGGCCATCAAGTGGTGCGTGAATATGTTTACGTCATGACAGCAGTAAGCCCCAGAGACGGCCGGCTCGCTTCCTTAGTCATGCCGTGGGTTGACGCAGAGGTTATGTCTATCTTCCTCTCCCATACCGCCCAAGAGTTCCCTGACGATTTATGTGTCATGCTCTTCGACGGCGCAGGATGGCATCGCGCCCATGCTTTACGAGTTCCCAAAAACATGGTCCTTCTTCCCCTACTGCCTTACAGCCCGGAACTTAACCCTGTGGAACATATTTGGGACTATTTGAGAGACACCTTCGGTAACAAAACTTTTAACTCCCTTAATGAGGTTGTTGATCTTCTCTGTGTAACCATCAATACCCTGCTCCATCAGCCGGAAATGGTTCGCTCAATGACTTGCTTCGACTGGATTAATACTCTATGTTTGACGTCAAACTAGTATTCATGGCAGAGACTTCTGACTCTGCCAGCTTTCTGGAAGATCTCCCGGAGGAGAGCATTGAAACCGATGCGGCTTGGTTGCAAATTCTTAGTACAACGCGGCCAAGATCGATATAACGCTCCTGCATGTTCACCTTCTTCCAGGTATGGCAGAGGATCCTCAAAATGTGCTTGACAATTATTATGCCTAATGATAGATATATAAATCGAATGCTCGCTCTATCTCTCGGATTATTATTCTTGGAACCAGTCAAATAGAAATCGCAGCAGTTCTTATAAATATTACCATCATGGGATTTCTTGTAAACAGACTGCTTTTTACATTTTTCAATGAGGGTTGGAAGGTCATCAACGAAGGCGCAGCAACACCAGAAGGCATCAATGAGGCTGTCACGTTTGGGTTGATCCAGTGGGCATTGCTCCGCTATAGGATCTCGTGGGCTTGGATAATGCATCGGCAGGATTGGCAATTGTCAATAGGCACTGTTATCTACGAAGAGTCTGGAGAGCGTTTCAAACCTTCTCCATTGCTCAAAAGAAGGTTATCCCACCAAAGACATCGGCAGAAGGGCGAAAAAAGGATGGTTCGCCTATATAAGAGCAAAGGAGGCCAGTAATGACATACGATACAATCCTGTATGGAAGGGAAGAGGAGATCGCTCTCATCACCTTCAACCGTCCTGAAAAGCGGAATGCCTTGAATCTACAGATGATGAATGAAATTGAGATGGCCCTTAATGACGCGGAAGAGGAGTCGGAAATCAAAGCGATCATTTTGACTGGCGGCTCACAATTCTTCATTTCTGGTACCGATATCGAGTTTTTGCTGGGAGAAGGGGAGGCGCTAACGCCCCAGCGGATGTATGAGACCCATTCTCAAACGCAGGTCGTTTATCGACATCTCTCGATCATTCGTAAACCGACGATAGCCGCTATGGCTGGATATGCCCTTGGAGGAGGTCTAGAACTCGCTCTGTGCTGCGACTTTCGAATTGCAGCAGAGAATACAAGGATCGGGACTCCTGAAATAAAACTTGGTATTTTGCCCGGAGCCGGAGGCACACAGCGACTTTCAAGGATGATTGGAATCACAAAGGCTAAAGAGCTTATTTTAACGGGAGAACCCATCCTTGCCGAAGAGGCCTATCAACTCGGACTGCTCAACAGGGTAGTACCTGCGAAAGACCTCTTGAACGAAGCGAAGGCATTTGCCAGAAGGTTTCAGAGCCTGCCCGCCTTCGCAGTTGAAATTGTAAAGGCGGTTCTTGATACAGGCAGCAATATGGGCCTGAAAGAAGCCCTTGAACTGGAAAGGCTTGGCTTTTCTATACTGTACAGCACGGAGGACCAGAGAGAAGGTCTAAAGGCCTTTCTGGAAAAGCGACCCCCTCGATTCAAGGGAAGATAGCTAGCAAAACCAGTTTCAGCAACCTGATAGAAACAGGAGGAACATAATGATGGATAAGAGAGATCCGATTATTGTTTCAGCAGTGCGAACCCCTATTGGCACCTTTGGAGGATCCCTCAGGGATATATTGCATACAAAGCTTGCAGCCTTGGTTATGGATGAGGTATGCAGCAGGGCCAATTTTCCAAAGAAAGACCTTGACGATGTTTACTGGGGTGTGGTTATGCTCCGGAGCGATGAAAATGGGTTAGCACGCAGCGCTGTTTTGGAAGCGGGAATTCCTGACTATGTATCTGCTGTTCAGGTGAACAGAGCCTGTTGTTCATCTATGGAGGCAATTCGTATTGCTTCTATGGCCATCCGCTTGGGAGAAGCCGATGCCATCATAGCGGGAGGAGGTGAGAGTATGAGTAATGTCTCTTACTCTATTAAAAACGCGAGGTGGGGGCTGAGACTCAGACATCAGGAGCTTTCAGATGGTGTGTGGGATGGTCTGATCGACCATTATACGGGTCTCATTATGGGTATGACCGCAGAGAATGTTGCTGAGAAATATCAGATTTCACGGGAAGATCAGGATGAGTTAGCTTTCACAAGTCAAATGCGGACTAAGAAGGCTCTGGAGCTGGGACGTTTCAAAGATGAAATTGTACCGGTTGTGATTCCCGGAAAGAAAGGAAAACCGAATACTATCGTGGATACGGACGAACATCCTCGTCCGGCGACAACCCTTGAGGAACTGCGCAAATTGCCTCCAGCCTTCAAGGAGAATGGTACGGTTACAGCAGGGAATTCATCCGGCATCAACGATGGCGCAAGCGCTGTATTAGTCATGTCAAGGGAACTTACAGACCGGTTAAAGATGAAAAGAAAGTGGAGAGTAGTGGGTTCTGCAGCCGTGGGGGTAGATCCACGGATTATGGGCATTGGGCCCATTCCGGCAGTGAAAAAGCTTTTCAAACAAACCGGTTATAAGCTCGAAGATATTGAACTGATTGAAATAAACGAAGCCTTTGCCTCAGCTTATCTGGCAGTAGAACGGGAATTGGGTCTGAATCGGGAGATCGTAAACGTAAACGGGAGTGGCATCGCCCTCGGCCATCCCATAGGCAACACGGGTTGCAGGATTGTGGTCAGCCTGATTCATGAAATGGAAAAGCGAGGCCTGAAAAGAGGCTTAGCTTCGCTCTGCGGCGGGAGTGGTCACGGTCAGGCCATGATCATCGAAAAAGTGGAATAAATGGTTTGTTACTGGGTCTTTTTCTTTAGCAACTAAAAAGAGGGGAAAGACAGCCGAGAATTTGCTTGACAGAGAAAACTTTCTATGATAGCAAGAAACCGAGCGCTTGCTCTAATTCTATCCTAGAGGAAATTTGGAAAATCCTATGAGCCGGACTAATAAAAAGCCAACTACTAAAAATCGGAGTCATTTATTTCCAAAAGATCTCATCTTTGCTTCTACTAAGAATGCACCGCTCGTTGAAAACAGGCATCAGCAGATCGTGGATGGGGCCTGCAAGATATTTTTCGAGAAGGGGTACCATCTGACGACCATCCGTGACATCGCAAAGGCATGCGGCATGTCCATGGGACAGCTCTATCACTATATCCGCTCTAAAGATGACGTGCTGTATTTGGTACATAAACACATGCACAAGGTCTGGTACGATTATTTGAGAAGGTCTCACCTGGAACAGATCGGCGATCCCCTACGAAAATTGACGGAGGCTCTCAATCAGATCCTGAAATTTCAGGTTGAAAACAAGAAGCTCATTCAATTTGTTTATTCAGAAAGCAAATATTTGGATAAGAAGCACTTCAAAGTAGTGCTGGAAATGGACTACAAAAACGTAATCGGCTTCTGGCGAAGCCTATTAGAGGAGGTCAACAAGAAGAAACCGGTCAAAGGTGATCTGGATATTTTGGCAAGTCTCATTGCTTTCATCCTGGTCTTTCAGCCTTTAAGGGGTTGGACCTTAAGAGACAAGTCAACCAATAAGATTTTGGATTCATTATGTGAGTTTATTTTAAGAGGAATGGGTATCGTGTAGTGGCTATTGTCGCAAAGCAAGCAATGAGTGAAAGCCAGTCCATTGAATTGACCAAAAAGCTCAAGAAGTACACTTATAGATCATTAATCAACTATACCCTATAGGTTTGGATTGTGATAAAGCAACCGCCTGATCTAAAATGTTTTGACGACACAGCACTCTCGGGGAAGAAATAAGGTGAAACTAAGGGGTAAGGTAGCGATCGTTACTGGAAGTAGTAGGGGTTTGGGGAAGGCTATTGCGATAGGTTTTTCTAAAGAAGGCGCCAATGTGGTCGTAACCGCCCGAACAGAAGTGAGTAACCAAGCATTACCTGGAACGATCTATCAAACAGAAGAGGAGATAAAAGCCTCGGGTTTGGAAGCCTTCGCTATAAGGTGTGATGTAACGGATGAAACAAGTGTGGGGGCGATGGTGGATGCAGCCTTTTCAAGGTTTGGGCGCATTGACATCCTCGTTAATAACGCTGGGGTAGCCTTCTTCTATCCTATTGCCGAAACACCCCTGAAACGCTGGGAGACTGTGTTGAAGGTGAACCTCACGGGTGCGTTCTTGTGCACAAAAGCAGTATTGCCCCATATGATGAAGCAGAAGTCCGGAAGCATCATCAATATATCTTCCCTTGCAGCCGATGAGAGAGATAGTGGTACCGTTCCCACGGGCGTTGCCTATGCGGTTGCAAAAGCGGGTCTTGATCGCTTTACCTGGGGCCTGGCAGTGGAAACAGGGAAATACAACATCGCAGTAAACTGCCTGAAGCCGAAGGAGCCTGTGGACACTGAAGGCATGCGGTTTTGGACAAGAGAGGAAGAGCGGAAAGGATGGGTTTCCCCTGATAAGATGGTGAAATGTGCCATTTTCTTCGCAGTTCAGGATGCCACAGGCGTCACGGGAACCGTGGCGACCGATGAGGAATTAAGCCTATGGCACGGCCTGTGAAGAGAATGAAGGTATTATGCATTGAGTGAATAACAAAACATCACGAGTAGATAAAGGAGAGAGAAAATGGCGATTAGAACGCCCCAGCAATATATAGAAAGCCTGAAGGATGGCCGAGTGGTTTACTGTAATGGACAGAGGGTCCAGGATGTCACGAAACACCCGATACTGAAGATTTGTAGAGATTGGATGGCCATGGATTACGTCCTTGAAAATGATCCACGCTACCGAGACCTTATAACGGAAAAGGACGAAAAGGGTGAAAGAGTGAGTTTTGCATTGATGCCCCAAAGAAGCAGAGAAGATTTAACGAGATTAAGAGAGATCGTAAAACTCTGGGCAAGGGTTTGTCTGGGTAAGCCACCAGGAGCCAAATTTGTCGCCAAAGACGGATTGAATGCCGTCACAGTGGTAAGCCAAAGAATTGATAAGAAATACGGTACAAAATACGCCAAGAATGTTGAGGCGTATCGAAGACATCTGCAGAAAGATGATCTCGCATTTGCCATGGGCCTTACCGACGTCAAAGGAGATAGAAGTTTGCGGCCCTCGCAGCAAATGCCTCACCAGGATTTTTACATCAGAATGGTCGATGAAAGAAAAGATGGGATCATTGTAAGAGGTGCTAAGACCCATATCAGCCAGGCACCGCTTTGCAACGAGATACTGATAGCTCCTTGCCGTGCAATGAGAGAGGATGACAGGGCATACGCCTTAGCGTTCGCAGTTCCGGCTGATAGCCAAGGGGTTACCATGATTTCTGCTGAACCGGAAGTGCATGAGGCCAACAATCTCTTTGACCACCCCATTGCTGGTTCTGTCTATATCAATGACGCTACGATCATCTTTGAGGATGTCTTTGTCCCGAATGAAAGGATATTTCTAAAAGGGGAGTGGGAGTTTGCAGGACAGGTAGCCCATATGTTTGCTAATTTCCATCGCCTCAGCGCCGAAACGTATAAGGCCATGGAGCTCGAACTCTTTACCGGAGCCGCCGTACTGATGGCTGAATACAATGGAGTGGAAAAGGTCCCCCATATTCGGGAGAAGCTGACTTGGCTGGTGATGTTAACTGAGGCGGTTGAGATCCTTGGTAAATCGGCATGTGAACACTGCATTTCAGAGCCGGATTCGGATTTGGTGTATCCCAATCCCATGTATGCAAATATCTGCAAATTCTACTTTGCCGACAATTGGCATCAGGCAACAAAATATATTCAGGATATCGCAGGCGGTATCGTCGCCACCTGTCCTTCATCAAAAGACTATTTGAATCCTGAAATTCATGACCTCTTGGATAAATACCTGGGGGGGAAAGAAGGCATCCCTACAGAGCACAGACTTCGGATGGCTAAACTCATACGGGACCTCACCTCCTCTTATGAAGATGTGCTCACGATTCATGCGGAAGGCTCACTGGAAGCCCAAAAGCTTTCCATCTATGCATTGGCTGATTTTGACCGCTACAAAGCAGCAGCGAAGCGGGCGGCACGGATACAGGACGGCACAAAACACAACATCTATAGTCAATTACCGGACTTTCCACCTAAAGGCCTGTAAAATACTTTGATTTTTAATCAGCGGCTTCTTGAAGTTCTGCAAGGAGGCTCCCCGGTGGAATAGGAACTCTGGGCAGTAAGGACACATTATGGCAATCAGAAAGGTGCTTCTTTAATAATGTGTATTTTCAAAATTATAAACTTGTCCATGTTCGTTGACAAAAAAATGAATACGGCAAACAGGAGATGAGGTAGTGAAAAAAATTGCTGTTGAAGAGCACTTCTTTACGGAGAATTACCGAACCGCTTTACATTCCAGAAAAGAATTTCCAAAGCGAGACATTGTTGAACAAGGGGGAAAAAAGTTTGAAAGGGAATGGTGGTCACCAACTAATTACAGCCTGATAAATCCTGACCTGCCTGAGAAGGTATATAACCTTGGCGAGGGAAGACTGAAGGATATGGATGAGAGTGGTATTGATATGCAGGTGCTTTCATTTTCCTTCCCGGGTATTGAGCCATTTAATGCCTCAGATGGTACCTCAATGGCTAAGAATATCAATGATGAGCTTGCTGAGGTAGTAATGCGATACCCCGAAAGGTTCGCTGGATTTGCTACTATCGCCCCTCAAGACCCTGACGCCGCTGCTGATGAACTCGAGAGAGCGGTGAATAAGCTAGGCTTTAAAGGCGCAGCGATAAACGGAAACATCCGTGGAGAGTATCTTGATGATAAGAAGTACCGGGTCATATTTGAGAGGGCAGAAAAGTTGGACGTGCCAATTTACATTCATCCAAGAACGCCCTCAGAAGATATGATTAAACCATATTCAGTCTGGCCAGTGTTGGCTCTGGCAGGGTGGGGATTTGCCGCCGAAGCAAGTCTACATGCCATACGCCTGATTTGCAGTGGTATTTTTGATGAATATCCAGGTTTGAAGATCATGCTGGGACATTTGGGGGAATCAATCCCCTTCTGGCTGTGGCGCTTGGATAGTCGGTGGCCACGGGATGAAATGGGGATTTATACTGGACCCTCTAAGAAGCTCCAAAAAACACCCAGTCAATACTTCAAAGATAATTTCTATGTGACCATTAGCGGTATGTTTTGGCAACCAGCAATACAATTTGTCTGCTCAGTACTGGGAACCGATAAGGTATTATTCGCCACGGACTATCCGTATGAAGAGATGGAAGTAGCAGTGCAAGTTATAGAGTCAATGCCAATGAGAGATATCGACAAGGAGAAGATTTGTCACCTGAATGCGGAAAAATTGTTAAGATTATAACGTAACCAGGGGACGATGAAACTCCTGCGCTAAACGGCCATTCTTTGCTATTTTGTCTTTGATTTGCTCTGATTTTTATTAACTCCCTTTGGATTATCTTATTTCTATTATACCACAAGGGCAGTCATGGAGGGGCGTTAGCTCCTCTTAAAATAAAATATCCTCTTCCCCTTGTTAAGGGGAAGGGGATAAAATGGATAGGGTTCATAAATAGACTATTTCTTATGTTTTGTAACAACCCGTCCCATCCGGTTAGGGCTTCGCGTTTCTAATCAGTGAAAGGTATCACCGTTGTCAGTGCTTATGAAGAAGAAACTCCTAACTCCGCTCGTGCCAGCATAGCATGTATGGGTGGTCGCAAAATTGGGAGCAATGCCCAGCAGAACGTCCCTCTTACCAGTTGGCGGTACCGAGGCGGAGCTCCAGGTGGGTGAAGCCGACCACGGGTCGGTGGTATAGTACACTTTGGTATTTGCCTGCATTCCCACAAGCAGCTTGCCAGAGCCAATATTACCCGCACAGGCAATGCTCCTTATGCCCGCAGTAGCATCCAGAACATTAAGCTTAGTAACAGCAGTGCCATTCACCCGATAGACGTCATCATCCCTATACGGATTACTATCCCAAGCGACAAAAGACACCCGTCCGGCAGCGGAGGTGGGGTTAAAATCTGAAGGTAAGGCTATATCTGCAGTGACAATCTTCGTATCGCCTGGGGAATCGACACCAGGTGGCTCAAGCAGGACATGCGTTACGGATACCGGTGTGGTTATGTTTACTATATCTTGGTAAGTTTCCACTGTTGTTGAACCCACAGTCACGATACAGCGGTCTCTGACGAAATTAGGGCTGAAGCGGCATGAGGTGAAGTCCATGGGATATATCGGGAAGACGAGAGCCAAGTCTTCCCACACATCACCAGCACCAAAAGTATGGACTCTACCGGTTACCCCCTCAACCAGGTCCCTAGAGCAAACCAAGTAGTTCCTGCCGAACATCATTCCTATTCGAGATGGCCCAATAGCAATGTCGGTGATGGCAGTACTAGCCGCAGCTGAAACATTAGGCACTAGCGGGAATGCCTCCCAAGTCTGGCCGCCAGTGTTGGACACCCAGACAGTGCCACCTTCAGTAACCCCGGCATTGGCTGGTGTTGAATCGACTACAGCTACTTTGTCGGGATTATCGGGAGCTACAGCTATGGCTCGTGGTGGGGCAGCAAAACCGGAGGCCATAGTACACTCTACAAAGTTGGAACCACCATCAGTTGACTTATACACTGCGATGGAATTAGTGCACTTGCCAGCTATGATATAGATAGTCTAACCGTCAGGACCAACGGCCATATCGGTGATATTCCATTCTGAGCACTTACTACAGTTTATCCCCGGGACACAAAACAATCCGATGACTACTATGACTAATAGTATTGTCCCTACTGCCTTGCACATTCTGGCCTCCTTTCATGTCCTAAGCCTTGGAGAAGCCACCCCGTGTTTTTATACTGCTTAGTATTGCCTCAGGCGTCATGGGCAATTCCTTTAGCCTTACTCCCGTAGCGCTGTGAATGGCGTTGGCTATGGCAGCAAGGGATGGAACGATAGGGGGTTCTCCCACTCCGCGTATGCCAAAAGGCGAGGCGTCAAAACCAACCTCCACGAGAAGGGTGTCCACAAAAGGTACATCAGCAGCCGTGGGCATACGATAGTCTAATAGAGTGGCGTTTTGCATCACGCCTTTATGAAAAATATAGTTCTCAGACAAAGCCCAGCCAATCCCCTGGGCGACAGCGCCTTGTATCTGACCTTCCACCAGGGTTGGATTAATGGCTAAGCCAACGTCTTGAGCGGCAATGTAAGATAGTACCTTAACCTTTCCTATCTCCTTATCCACCTCCACATCTGCTACCTCGACGGTAAATACTGGGGACTGTTGAAGCCCCTTGCTTGAACCCCGTCCTGTTATCGGGCTTTCACCAGGAAAATGGGCAATCCCCCGGGCTAAATCTGCCAAGGAGACATATTTCTCCGGCATCCCCTTTAACTGAACACGTCCGTGAGCGAACTCCACATCTTTCCGCTTCACTTTTAGTTGTTGCGCTGCCTTTCGGCAAAGCTGGTCTTTGACATCCTGACATGCCTGGCAAACTGGTGGAGCCAACGAGCGAGTAATCATACTGCCCACTGAAAATACAGAAAAAGGAGCGGTCTCTGTATCTCCGGTAACAACGGAAACATTTTCGAAGGGGATACCTAACTCCTCGGCTATTATCTGAGCTAGAGTGGTGCGAGTTCCGCTGATATCGACCGATCCCACTACCAGTGTCACCGTCCCATCGGCGTTCACATTGATATTGGCACCGGCAGCACCGGAGGCCGGTGCCCAAAAACCACAGGCTACTCCTCTCCCCCGGTTTTCACCTTCCAACTTACCTCGCTGCGTCAGGTATTCTCTCGTTCTTTCCAGGGTTTCTTTGAAACCAATCTTGGGAAAGGGCGTGCCAGTGACCATAGTGTCGCCCTCGGCTGCTGCATTCTCGAGCCGGAACTCCAGGGGGTCTATCCCCAGCGCCCGGGCAAGCAAATCCATTTGGGATTCTACAGCAAAGGCAGCTTGGGCAGCTGTGGGAGCACGGTAGGGACCTGAAGGTGACTTATTGGTATATACATCATAGCATTCTATTTTTAGATTGGGGATACGGTAAGGATTTAGTCCAGAGAAACTACCAAAAGGAACAATTTCCATCCCTCCCATCCCGTATAAGGCTCCATAATCGTATATCATGGTAGCCGAAGCAGCAGTAAGGCGGCCATCTTTGGTAGCACCCATCTTAATGGTGATTACTGAGGCAGGAGAGGGACGTTGGGTTTTAAAGACTTCCTCTCTGGTCATTACTATTTTAACGGGGCGGCCTGTTTTCTGCGACAAAAGAGCACAAAGGGGGGACACCACCTGGTGCGACTTCCCCCCAAAAGCCCCTCCTATCTCTACGGGAATAACCTTTACGTAATTGAGGGGCAGATTCATAAACTCGGCAACCAACTCCCTAAGCTCGAAGATGCCCTGATTGTCGCTCCATACTGTGACCTTGCCCTCAGGGTCCACACTGACCACTGCTGCCCGTGGCTCAAGATAGCCATGGTTCACTGTCTGAGTGCGGAACGGAAGGTATTCTCCAGGACAACATGCGCTTCATTAAATCCTGCCTCTACATCTCCTCGATTGTTTTTCATGTACCAGAAGATGTTGCTTGGTTTGATATCCTTCGTAGGTAGGTTTTGAGGGTACGAATTGGGATGAACAAGGGGGGCATCCGGCTTCATCGCCTCCAAAACGTCAATCACCGAGGGTAGCTCTTCATAATCGGCTTCAATCAGTTCCAGGGCTTCTTCGGCGATGTGGGGATTGATCGCGGCCACTGCTGCTACGGGTTGTCCCGCGAAAATGACCTTTTCCCTCGCCAGACAACAAGTCATAGGATTGGGGTACTCCTCTTCGCTATTCTGTCCGGGCACATCAGCGGCAGTGATAACCGCCATCACACCTTCTAAAGCCAGGGCCTTAGCTGCATCCAGGCGGCGAATCCTGGCGTGGGCGTAGGGACTCCACAGAACCTTGCCATAGCGCCATAGAGAGCTCTCCCGGTCACCTTAGCCAGAGCGTCTACCCTGTTCACGCGTTTTCCTACTACAGAGTATTCCGGCATGAGCACCTTCCTTTAAGCTGCGGCCACTTTCAAAATAGCCCGTACAATTTTGTCATAGCCAGTGCAACGGCACAGGTTGCCGGCGATAGCCAGTCTCACTTCAGCTTCTGTGGGATATGGGTTTGAATCCAGGAGGGCTTTCGCTGTAAGAATCAGCCCGGGGGTGCAGAAGCCACACTGCACTGCTCCTTCATCGATGAAAGCCTGCTGCAGAGGGTGAAGTTTTCCTCCTTGATATAGACCCTCTACCGTAGTAATCTCTTGCCCATCCACTTCTACAGCGAAGACCAAGCAGGAATTAATTGCCTGGCCATCAAGGAGAACCGTGCAGCTGCCGCAGTTGCCATCGCCACATCCCTCCTTGGTTCCCGTTAAACCGAGATCATATCGTAAAGCGTCAAGGAGAGTCTGTCGCGGTTCCACCATGATTTCCCGTCCCTGTCCGTTGACTCTTAGTTTTATTAGCTTTCTCATTGAATCTTATCTCTACTATTAAGCCTGGATACTTGAGGTTTCCAAAGCTCTTTTTAGAGTCCTCCTGGTTAGTACCTTTACGATTTCCTTACGATATTCTGCTGAACCTCTCATATCAGAGATAGGGCGAGCTGTCTCCGCTGCTCGTTCAGCGGCTTCTTCGATGGCTTCCTCTGTCAATATTTTGCCTGTTAGGATAGACTCTGCCTGGGGGACTCTTATAGGTGTCGGGGCAACAGCTCCCAATGCAATTCTTGCCTCCTGACACTGGTTGTTTTGTTTAGAAATGATCAAAAAGGAGGCTACGCCTACCACAGCGATATCCATATCCTGTCTGGGGGTATGCCTGAGGTAACACCCCGAAGAATGGATAGGCGGAGCCGGTACCTCTATCCCCACTAGAAGTTCATTAGTTGCCAGCGCAGTCTGTCCTGGCCCTCGGAAAAAGCTATCCAGGGGAACTATACGGTTTCCTCCAGATCGCGCCACAATTGCCTTAGCTCCTAAGCAGAGAAGTGGAGGGGCGCTGTCTGCTGAAGGAGCGGCATTACAGATGTTACCGCCAATTGTTCCCCGGTTTCTCAACTGCATTGAGCCAATGATGGAGCAAGCTTGGTACAGGATGCCGAATCTTTCCTTAACCGGAGGGAAGGCGACTATCTTGCTCAGCGCTACTGCGGCACCGATATAAAGGGACTCACCATTATTCCATTCCAAGCGATTTAGCTCAGGGATCTTCTTTGCATCTACTATGACGGCGGGGCGGGCATTGCCATTTTTCATTTGGACAATAAGGTCTGTCCCTCCCGCCAGGACTTTCGATTTCTCCCTTCGATTGTCTAGGAGGGAAAGCGCTTCTTCAAGAGAGTGGGGAGCATAATATTCGAAACCTATCATGAGCGGTCCTCTTTTGGAGAATAAAAAAACCTAATACAAGAATGGTGGAGAAGTCAAGGATCTACTGTTGAGTTACCCCATTAGATGGGAAGCCTGAGAATCCGCCTGGCGTTCTCTTCGAGTATCCTCTCTTTTTCCGCTCCCGGTATAGTCATTTCGTTAACCGAGCGTATTGTTACTTTAACTAGGTCTGAAGTGACCATGGGGAAATCGGTACCTAAGAGCATATGGTCGGCGCCACAGAAGGCATAGGCACACATCAGGTTGGGCACATTGCCCTGCACCGCGGTGTCGTTATAGAACAAGCGTAATGAGTCGGTTATCGGCCTGGTCAAATTTCCATATTTAAAGGGTGAATTTTGTATTCTTCCGGCAAGATATGGAACCGTACCCCCGTCATGGTGTGTAATAAATTTGAGTTTTGGATATTTCTCCAGTACACCACTGGCGGCTAGACGAGTCACGGCCAACGAGGTTGCATGTGGCCAGCCAAGGACTGCGGCAAGACCATATTTTGACCCCTGCTCTCCCGGATAGTCTGGCTCTGTCACTTCTTTCAACGGGTGAATCCATATCGGCAGGTCGTATTGTGCCATTTTTTGATAAAGTGGGTGGAATTCCGGTGAGTCCAGAGGCTTGTCATTAATAGACGTAAATATCTGCGCACCTCTAAGCTTCAGGTCATTTATTGCTCTGTCCACCTCTTTCAAGGCGGCATCCATATTATTCATCGGCAGGGCCGCAACAGCCATGAATTTATCTGGATGTCTGGCGACCAATTCGGCCATTTCATCATTGGCGATTTTGGCTAAAACAACAGCATCTTCCGTCTTAGCAATAGCTTCCAGGGGTGGGCCTACCATAGTAAGGACCTGCATTATATCCGGAAACTCATCCATCACTTTCAGCCGGAGGTTTACATCCAACAAGGCGGGATTTGAACGTTGCAGACCTTCGACTTGCGACAAGGAAATTCTTCCAATTGCCTCCAGCTTCTCCCGAGCTTCCCGGTACTTTGGCGGCAGAATATGGGTGGAAATATCAATCATTATCGGGAATTATCTCCTTCTAATTTATTCAGCTTAGCGTTAGTACTTTGTCAATGGTCCATCCATGGTAACGGAATATCAGACTGACGTCAAATACTCTTCGCTTGTGGTTTGCGTCTTAAGTCAGTTATTTTTCAGCCCGCCCACAAGAATCTTTTACCCGAACATCATTCTTCTGGACTTCCCTTGCCAAGTGGGGAGCCCTTTGTACAGGCACACATCTCTCCGAATTGCTTTTTGCTTCCACCTGCTATACTTCATTGTTGTACCAATAGCCAAGAGTTAGGCCGGGTACCAACAGTGAGATTGTACATTCTGGCTAAATGTTTAGCTTTTAGAATTACTCATATTCACGGGTGTCACGCCTTTCACACTTATTGATGTAGAACCAGAGCCTTTGGGGTGTTGACATCTGTTCCTAAAAAAAAGCTTGACTTGAATTATGCTCTATGTTAGCTTCACAAATCGAATGCTCGCTCTATTCATATTGAATGGCGGATTGTGGGGGCGATAAAAAAGAGCGGTGACCGGTTTACATTGTGCGATAGCGATATGCATTTGGAGAAGGAATGATGGCGCTACTTGAGGTGCGTGGCTTAACCAAGAATTTTGGTGGCTTGTTCGCCGTGAGCGGGTTAGATTTCGATGTCAATAAGGGAGAGATTTTGGGCATTATTGGCCCCAATGGTGCCGGCAAGAGCACCGTCTTTAACATGATTTGTGGCAGTATTCATCCGGCAAGTGGTACCCTGGTTTTCCGAGGTGAAAATATAACGGGGCTGCCGCCTCACCAAATAGCCAAAAGAGGGATAGCAAGAATTTTTCAGGGGAATGTTCTTTTCCACAACTTTACGGTAGTAACAAACGTATTGATAGGTTTACATTTACACACTCAGTTGGGCCTATTCGGTTTCCTGTTTGGCAGCCCCGCCGCGCATCGTCGAGAAAAGGCCCTTCATGCGAAGGCGATGGAGATATTACAATTGGTCGGGCTCGCTGACGAAGCGGACAGAATGGCGTCAAGCCAACCTCATGGGAATCAACGCCTTTTGTGCTTGGCAATAGCTTTAGCTGCTGAGCCAAAGCTCCTCCTGCTGGATGAACCGGTGACCGGGATGAATGCCCAAGAGGTTTCGGACATGTTGGCCACGATTAAGAAATTAAGAAAAGAGAAAGGGATAACCAGCATTGTGGTGGAGCATAACATGAAAGCTGTCATGGGCCTTTGTGACCGAATTGTGACAATCAGTTATGGCAAGAAGATTGCCGAAGGCTCCCCAAAGGAGATTTCGGCAAATCCGGCAGTGATCGAAGCTTACCTTGGAGCAGAACAAGATGCTTCTTGAAATTAAGACCCTGTGGGTCCGCTATGAGGGGGCAGAAGTACTGAAAGGCATTTCGTGCGAAGTAGAAGAGGGTACGATCGTCACCTTTCTCGGAAGCAACGGGGCCGGTAAATCCACTACGTTGAGAGCAATATGCGGGCTCAAGGCCCCTGACTCGGGTGAGATCTGGTTTAACGGCAAAAGAATAGATGGGAGTTCCCCCCAAAATATTATCAAACAAGGAATAGGTCACGTATTGGAAGGAAGAGCCCTGTTCCCTTACATGACTGTATTGGAAAACCTCAAGGTAGGTGCCTTCTTGCAGAAAGACCGAAAGCAGATAGCCAGAGCGCTGGAAGGAATATTCGCTAATTTCCCCATTCTAAAAGAAAGGCAACAGCAGCAAGCCAGGACTTTGAGCGGGGGCGAACAGCAGATGTTGACCATTGCCCGTGCCTTAATGGGCAGCCCTAAGTTACTTTTATTGGATGAGCCCTCCCTGGGGCTTTCCCCTCTGATGGTCCGTCAGATTGGCACGATAGTGCGGCAAATTCATCAGCGTGGGGTCAGCGTGCTCCTGGTAGAGCAAAATGCTCGATTAGCCCTTGGCGTGGCTCAAAGATGTTATGTCTTCGAGACGGGAAGCATCGCCTTATGCGGGGAGACGAAGGAGATGCTGGGCAATGATCAGGTGAGAAAGGCCTATCTCGGACTATGAAAGCCGTCTCTAACCGCGAGGGTGGTTTATGGTAACTGCTATAAGTGGGCAAGATATAGTACAGTGCATAATGAATGGGTTTTGTATGGGGGGTACCTATATCCTGGTAGGGCTGGGCTTAACCCTTATACTCAGTATTATGAGCATCCTGCAGTTCGCCCACGGCGAGATCTATATGCTCGGGGCTTTTACCGTTTATTTCCTGTGCGTGATGCATGGTGTCAACCTGTATGCCTCGGCTTTCATCAGCATGCTTACCACGGCTGTTATCGGGCTTATTATAGAAAGAATACTACTCCGCCCCCTGAAGGGGAAATTCCTCTCTTATGTTTGTGTAACTACCGGGCTAAGCCTGATCCTGCAAACTAGCGTCGTGTTAACGTTTAGCAAGGGTACAAAACAGCTGCCGTCTTTGTGGCCAGGTACGTTTGATGTTGGTGGCATGTTTATTTCTAAAGAAAGGGTTGCCGCCATCGTCATTGCCCTGTTCCTGACCTTGGTCTTATACCTTTTCCTCAAGCAGACAAAATACGGTCTGGCGATGACTGCTTCCGCTCAAAACCGCGAAGGCGCACTTATGCAGGGGATAAACCCCAACGTTATGTCTGCCTTGGTTGTGGCAATCGGCAGCGGCTTGGCGGCTGTCGGCGGCGCCCTCGGTGGCAGTATCTTTAACCTCGACCCTTACATGGGTGGCCTGGCCTTCACCAAGGGGATTACCCTTATCGTTATCGGGGGGTTGGGCAGCCTGCCGGGTGCAGTCGTGGGCGGGCTTATCTTGGGTGTCGGTGAGAGCGTGGTTACCCTTTTCCTTGGCTCACAGATGGGTATAATGATTCCGCTACTTCTCGTCATCGTTTTCCTCATATTCAAACCGAGAGGGTTATTTGGCCATGAATAGGGAAAAGTTAGTAAAAAAATTGGTTATGGTGATAGTGCTTGTGCTCGTTTGCCTTTTACCTCTGATTGTGCCAAATGATTACTGGATACACGTCTTGATCTTAATCGCCACAATGATCCTGGCAACATCTAGCATGCGTGCCATCTTCCGTACTGGAGAGATTACCATAGGTACCTCCGGCTTTATGCTCCTGGGGGGTTATTCATCAGCCCTGCTGACCTTAAACCTGGGGCTCTCCTTCTGGATAACCATGCCCCTTGGCGGCCTGTTCGCCGCAGCTGTTGCTGCAGCAATAGGTTATCCCTTTTTCCGGGTCAAGGGGATATACTTTGCCATCAGCACACTTCTACTAGCCTTTGTCTTCCTGTATCTTGCCGGCTACATGAAAGATTTGACCGGCGGTTGGCAGGGCTTGGTGTTTGATATCTGGCCTAACCCGATTACCATTCCCGGGATAATTACCTTAACATTTGACACCGACACCAGTTATTACTACCTCGCTATTATCATCGTCGGTTTATGCCTTTTTATTCTTTATCGCATGGAACGCGCACGCATAGGTCTTGTCTGGGGCTCGATAAGGGAAGCCGATAACCTGGCCCAGTCAGTGGGTGTCAATATCATGGCGCAGAAAATATTCATCTTCGTCGTTGCGTGCTTCTTTACCGGCATTGCCGGTGCCCTGTACGCCTTCTATGTGCATGCCTTATCGCCCACTACCACCCCCGCGAATGTATTTGGGTTCTTTACCTCTATTTACTGCATCTTGTATATGGTGGTGGGAGGAGAAGGCAGCTTCTTTGGTCCCATTATAGGTACTACCTTGTTCATGTTGATCCCCGAGTTTGCCAGGCCGTTGCAGATGTACCGCCCTTTAATATATGGGGCACTACTTATCCTTATCATCTTTTTCATGCCTCAGGGGCTCATTGGGCTGGGTGACTATTTTACCATTTGGTATAGAAAGTTACTTGAGCGATTCAGAAGCAAAGTCTCATCATAAGGAGGGTTGTTCATGGTGTTCAGTACTTTAGGGAAAAATATGGAGAAGAAGGAGGTGGTCAGCGCTGAAAAATTGATATGGCAATCTTCAAGTGAGTAGTTTCAAATTAATCAAAGGAGGGTCAAAATGAAAAAGACATTATTCTCTATTTTGTTGATTACAACACTCGTGGCATTACCTACATTTGCTGCACCGGCGGAAAAAACGCTGGTGATCGGTGGTATCGCATTTCTTACCGGCCCTGCTGCCGCAGGGGGAATGGCCTGTAAAGCGGGATGGGAGCTTGCCGTCGCTAAGTACAACAATGCTGGTGGTTTGAAGGTTGGGGGGGATACTTACAAAATTAAGCTGATCGTAGAAGATGATGCGATGAGCGCTGACCAGGCTGCCACTGCTGCTACGAAGCTCATTAAATCGGATGGGGCCAAATTTGTCTTCGGACCATTAATCGATAACCTGAAAAACGTGATTTATCCCATCACCAAAAAGAACGGCGCGCTGATGGCCATAGTTGATGGTATAAATGTATCCGGGGCTCTGCCCTTTGATGGCAATGCCGACGTAGGGCCAGATAAGCCGCTTTATATTCGGTGTCACTGGGCGTGTAACGAAAATGCTCCTTTTCTTTTTGATTTTCTGCAGGCAAAGTACCCGAAGGCGAAAAAGATAGCCGTTTGCGGTGTTGTCGAAAAGACATTGGAAGTAACCTTTGATGATCTTAAGGTAAAGCTTCCAAAAAGGGGCCTCCAGGTGGTGGGAAATTTGGAAGGGATTGCGCCAGACTGCTCGGACTACAATCCTATAGTGACTCGTTTGTTGTCCGCCAAGCCAGATGCCATATTTATACCGATTTCAACGCCGGTCACGTGGGGTTTTGTCACCAAGGCAGCCCGGGAACTTGGATTCAAGGGCCCCATATTCTGTAGCACGCATCTGGACGTTGCTTTTACATCAATGATTGCCGGTGGTAACGCCACCGACATATTCGGCGTAGGTATCTCGCTAAAAGATACAGCTGGCCTGTCAAAGGAAGCACAATATGTTTCGGAGGAGTTTCTGAAGAAATATGCTGAGAAAGACCTTATCTCGGATGTCCATTTGGTCGGCTATAATGGTCTCTGGGTACTGCTCCAGACCATAGAGAAGGCCAAGAGCGTAGATCCACAGAAAGTATTGGAGACCTACGAGAAGCTGACTAAAAAGGGCGATCTGGAGACACTCTGGGGTCCAGGATACGTTGGTGGCAAGAAGACTCTTGGTGTCAACCGGACGCTGTGTTATCCTTATACAATTGATACATGTATGAAAGGCGTATCCAAGAATGAGAAAACCATCTTCATAGACGTACCGTAATATCGCTGTTTCAGTAGTGGTAAGCCAATTGCAAGGAGGCATGCACCCATCGGCCCAAGAGTAGGAGAGAATACATCTGAGCTGAATGAATGGGTGTATGCCTCTCCCATATTCTGAGAATATCCGTTGTGACCATCTAATCCCTTAGCTCTCACCAAAGCTGACCTAAATTTATTTTCGAACTCGCTAATTTGTGGACTCATTAACTAGGCCCTGCTCAGTATCTCATGGGTCTTCCCACCCATAAGGTTTATCCAACCAGTACTCCCCAAATAGCTACAAAGGGCAGCTTTCTGAGCTATTTTAGCATTTTAGAATAGGAGTGACGCTTTAGCATAGAACACAATCTGACGAATTGTTTAGTCTCAAAATGTGCTTGACAATTATTATGCCTAATGATAGATAATTAAATCGAATGCTCGCTCTATTTGTCAGATTTTTTTCTTGAGACTGCGTCAAACAGAAATCGCAACAGTTCTATAGGCATATAAATATTTGCATCGCGGAAAAGACAAATTGAAGGAATACTCTTCAACTAGGAAGGTAGGGGGGAAATAAAGTCTGAAGTAAGTTAGAAAGTAAACCCCGTTAAAAAGGTGGGGCTTTCTAACGGGGTAAAGGAGAAAAAGGCAAATGACAAGATTTGAAAAGCTTCTCGAGCCGTATCACATCGGGCCAGTGAAGACCAGGAATCGGATCATCAAAACTGGTGCGTCAACCTGCTATTGGCATGAAAATGATCTTCACATGAGCGAGAAGGCCAAGGCCTACTACGAAGCACTGGCCAAGGGTGGGGTGGGCTTGTTGATCGTTGAGTCGCCGACCATCGATTACCCCTTAGGCGCACGCTGGAAACAAAGGTATCGTATTGACGATGATAAATACATAAATGGTCTCAATGAACTGACTCAGGTGATCCACAAACATAAATGCCCTACCTTCGTCCAGATGTGGCATGACGGACCCTGGCAGTCACCCCTCTTTCCAGATTACCCAGCTACTTTTGATGGGCCACCGATAGGGGCTTCGCCTGTCAACCTGAATGTACCAGGTGATTTTCATCGTGATTTGCCAAGAGAGCTCACCATCCCTGAAATCGAGGAAATTATCGACAAGTTCGCAAGTGCTGCCGTGCGGGTTCAGAAAGCGGAATTCGACGGCATAGACATCAATGCCGCCAGCAGCCACCTTTTCCACAACTTCATGTCTCCTTTCTGGAACAGACGTTTGGATGCCTACGGCGGGAGCACGGAAAATAGAACACGGTTCCTGGTGCAAGTCATCCGGGAGATGAAAAAGCGGGCCGGAAGAGATTTCCCGGTCTCTGTCATCATAAATGGTATCGAACTCGGCCGAGCTATCGGCGTTAAGGATGAGGAATGTATGACTGCCGAAGAAAGCAGAAAGATAGCCCAGATATTACAAGAAGCAGGTGCCGATGCCGTTATGGTAAGAAATCACTGGCTGGGATACCATGTGGGAGGTTTTCTTCCTGACTACCTGTGCTATCCGGAACCTCCGGTTCCTTTCGAATCCTTCCCCGAAGAGTACTACTGGAAAGAACACGGGGCAGGTGCCAACATGCTCCTGACAGAGGCGATGAAGAAGGTGTTATCCATTCCGGTGACTATCGTAGGTAAGATAAGCCCTGAGCTTGGGGAGAAGATCCTACGGGAGGGGAAGGCAGACTTTATTGGCATGACGAGAAGCCTTCATGCAGACCCGGAGCTTCCCAACAAGATTGCCGCAGGAAGGCTTGAAGATATCGCACCCTGCACGGCTTGTGGGACCTGCCTGGACCAGAGCATCGGCATGGAACGGCGATGCAGAATAAATGCTGCCGTGGGAACGGAGTACTATAGTATTGAAAAAGCCCCTAAGAAGAAAAAGGTCGTTGTCGTTGGCGGTGGACCAGCAGGGATGGAGGCAGCAAGGGTAGCGGCGCTACGTGGACACGACGTCACACTTTATGAGAAATCGCATAAATTGGGAGGGTTGTTACCCTTGGCAGCCCTCGTCAAAGGACTTGAAATTGAAGACTTGCCAGCCATGGTCTGCTATTTTAAGACCCAGATCAACAAACTGGGTGTAAGGACAGAGCTTGGCACAGAGGCTGAAAGCACGATGATCGAGAAGATGAAGCCGGACGTCGTCATTGTGGCAACAGGAGGTAACCTGACTGTCCCGAAGATAACAGGGATAGACAAAGAAAAAGCCATCACCACTTCTGCCTTGCATCGCAAGGTGAAACCCTACCTGAGGTTTCTTGGACCAAGAACCCTGGGGTGGCTCACAAAGCTCTGGGTTCCCATGGGAAAGAAAGTTGTTGTCATCGGTAGTGGACTCCATGGTTGCGAGGTAGCGGAATTCCTGGTGAGACGCAAAAGAAAGGTTACTATCGTAGAGGAAGGCGAGGTGCTAGGAAAGGGAGTGATAGACTTCCGTCTGGGATTACTCATGGATTGGTTCCACAAGAAAGGCGTGACCATGATTACCGGGGTCAAATCCATGGAGATAACCGACAAAGGGTTGGTCATCACTACTAAAGAAGGAAAGAAAGAGACCATTGAGGCTGACAGCATTGTACATACCTCCCCTTTGGCGCCGAATATTGCGTTGTTTGAGAGTCTCAAGGGGAAGGTGTCTGAAGTTTACGCCATTGGCGACTGCAAGGAGCCCCGCTTGATAGTAGACGCCATTGCTGAAGGTTGGCAGATTGCTCGGAGAATATAGGGTAGGGAAGGAGGCGCATTATGACATTGAAAGAGATGGAAAAAAGGCTGAAGGCCACTGAAGATGCTTTAAAGAAGCTTGGAAAAAGGGTCAGGGTTACGGAGGATATTCAGGAGATTCATCAGCTGCAAAGGCGTTATGTGAATGCCTTGATATGCACCGAATGGGATGATTGTGCGGACTGCTTTGCGGAAAATGCCAAGGTAAATGTTTACCTTCACGAACCGATCACGGGTAATGCGGCAATTAGAAAGTGGTTTAAAGAGGAACTTTCTCAGACACACGCCGGCAAAGAGGGTGACATTGTAGTTCACCCCATTATCTCTGTTGACGGTGACAAGGCCAGGGGCAAATGGTTGCTGTATATGATGTATTGCTACCCCCGCACCGGACAGTCGCTATTTTGGGTACAGGGATTCTATGAGATGAAATATATAAGAGAGAATGGGAAGTGGAAGATTAGCCTGATGAGGTGGAGTGAGCGCATGGGGCTGCCAAGTGGTGGTCCGCCAACAGGCCTCTGGTAACGGGACATGTTTAACATCGCTTCTAGGACGTCCGTCTTGCGAAGCTGAGGAGAGGCTACCATTGACGCCTTGAATCTGGGCATTTTTAAGCAGCCTGATGAAAAAACTATTTCAGCACCTGGCTAAATAAAACTGAAAAAATAAATAATTGCGTTTTTGGAAAGGGTGAGGACGATGGACCCGTTAGAGACTGATGTTGTCGTCATTGCAGCCGGCATTGCTGGTTTGGCGGGAGCGATCGCTGCTGCGGAGAAAGATGTTAAGGTGGTTGTTTTCGAAAAAGCTTCTACCACTGGCGGAACAGGTAATATGGGCATGGGTCCCTTAGGTGTGGAAAGCAGGCTTCAGCGCTTGAAAGATCTGGGGCCTACAAAAGAAGAAGCCTTCAAGACCTTCATGGATTATACCCATTGGCTGGTCGATGCCCGGTTAGTGAGGGCCTATTTAGATAAAGCAACTACCACCATCGATTGGCTTGAGAAGATGGGCGTTGAGTTTCTGGAACCTCGGGCGTATTTTCCTGGCGGGTGGCCGACTTGGCATATCGTGAAGCCGGGTGGAGAAGGGTGTGCGAGCAATATGGTTAGGATCATGACGGAAAGAGCCAAAGGCATGGGGGTCAAGATCCTTCTGCAGACACCCGTTAAAAAAATCCTAAAACAGGGGAACAGAATTGTGGGCATCATAGCGGAGGATGATCGATCCGGGGAACCCATTCAGGCCAACGCCAAAGCCGTGATTATCGCGACTGGCGGATTTGGCGATAACATGGAATGGATCAAGAAATATACCGGATATGAGTGGGGCCGTGATTTGCAGTCCTTCAGAATCCCTGGCTTAGCAGGGGATGGAATCCGCATGGCCTGGGAGGTGGGAGCGGCACCAACCGAAATGAGAATGGAATTGATTTACCTCATGCCCGGGGAATTGGAGCCTGAACTCGCAGAAACATTTCGCCAGCCGCACCTTTTGGTGAATCTCCTGGGAGAGCGCTTTATGAACGAAGAGATCATGCCGAATCCCCCCTTTACGGGAAATGCGATCTCCAGGCAAAAGAACAGGTCTGCATTTCTTATCTTTGACGAGAATATCAAGAAACATGTGGAGAACGTAGGACTTGACGTCTTTCACGATGTTTTCCCTTTTACGAAAGTCAGAGATCTAGATGGCTTGATAAAGAACGCTTTTAAGGTTGGCTACAGAGATGTATTTGTGGCAGACTCGCTGGAAGAATTAGCCGGTAAAACAGGGATTGATCCCAATGGATTGAAGGCAACCGTAGAGGAATACAATGGGTTCTGCGACAAAGGTTTTGATCCCATCTTTAACAAGAGCCCCAAACTTCTCAGACCCATCAAAACGCCGAAGTATTACGCAGGCAAGTTCTTGCCGGGCGCCTACGGAAGTCTCGGCGGAATTAAGATCAACTACAAGACAGAGGTAATGAGCAAGGATTGGAAGAAGATCCCAGGGCTGTATGCTGCAGGGACTGATGCCTGTTCAATATACGGTGACACCTATGTCTTTGTTCTGCCGGGCAACACAATGGGCTTTGCCTTAAACAGCGGGCGCATTGCCGGGGAAAATGCTGCAGAGTATGCTAAAGCAGCTAACAAATAGAATATCGTGGGAAGGAAGTGAGGACCCTTAAAAAATATGCATCAGAAGGCTGAAGCCCCATCACTGCGGGATCAGCGCTCCTGATATCGAAGCCTCAATCGCCTGGTATCGTGACATGCTGGGATTTTCTGTATTGCGGTGCGACTATGGAGTGGTACGAAACCTTCGGGGATGGGGAAAATCCGTTATATAAGAGCCACCTTATTATACTAAGCCATCTTGGGCTATATTATGACAAATATCCCTTTCTGGGGCCCTTTATTGATTTTGTCTGCCCCCTTATTTGGGAGCGGCCGAACGACGAATTCTTGAGAGACGCCCTTGGGTATCTTTAGCAGGCTGCAATCGCCCCCTATTAACGAAGAGGAGGAAATGCAAAATGAAAGAGAAGAATCTGGAAGAAAGGATCCAACGCCTTGAGGACATTCATGAGATACAGAACCTCATGAGTAGACACGAATATTATCATTCGGTAGGAATGCACAAGGAAGAGATAGAGGAGCTATTTGCACAGAAAACCCCCGGCGTTTCATTTGAGGCGGGTGACGTAGGCGCATTCGAGGGGGTTGAAGCGGTCAGGAAGAGTTACGTTGAAGGTATGGAGCTTATAGCGAAAAGGAACCTTAAAGAAATGCGCAAGCGATACCCTGATGCCAAACTTGAGGAGAAAGACAAGTTAGCAGGTACCATGGTCGCACATACCCTTACAACCCCTGTCATTGAAGTGGCGGGAGATGGAAAGACCGCAAAAGGGGTGTGGATGTCTCCGGGGCACATGACCGGATTCATGTCTGAGCCACTGAAAGCCCATTGGGTGTGGGAAAAATACGGAGTGGATTTCGTGAAAGAGGATGGAAAATGGAAATTCTGGCATTTCCATGTTTACACAGACTTTCTCACCCCTTACGATAAGAGCTGGGTAGAGAGCTCCATGGAATCCCGTCCTGCCCCAGGGCTCCCTCCGGATTTCCCGAAACCAAACAGGACCTCTACCATCCCTTACAAGAAATACAGTTCATTGACTACACCCAAACTCGAGCCCAAACCACCCGTACCTTATGAAACATTTGATGAAACATTCAGATATTAAGGTAATCCGCTACCAATGGTCCCAGTCTTACCTGGGAAGATCTGCCAGGGCAGGATGAAATAGGAGACAAACTCATGTCCATTCATACAAGATTCCAGAGACTCATGGAACCAGCGTACATAGGGAAAGTGCATACAAGAAATCGGATGATGAAGAACGGTACACATCTGTTCTACGATACCAAAGCAGACGGCGGTCATATGAATGACAAAAACATAGCCTTTTACGAAACGCTGGCCAAAGGAGGTGTGGGATTAATTGTCGCGACATCCGGCCCTCTCATTGATGGTGATGTTCCAGGGTTTCGTATTGACCGTGATGAATATATCCCTGGTTTTAGAAAATTGGCTGATGCTATCCATCAGCATGGTTGTCCGGCGTTCATTCAGCTATTTCATCTAGGGCCCATGAGCCCTTTATTTTTCAAGGCACCTGCAGGAGCAGCTGCTTCTTCTATCCCAAAAAGTGAATCACCCAGGCCGAGTTTTGAAGTCGCAAGGGAGCTGACCATCCCAGAGATTCAGGATATTGTGCAGAGGTTCGGAAAAGCGGCGGAAAGAATTAAAAAGGCGGGATTTGACGGCATAGAACTCAATAGTGCTACCAATCATCTGCTCAATAGTTTCTTATCCCGTGCCTGGAATAAGCGTCAAGATGCTTACGGCATTGGGAGCCTGGAGAGCAGGGCCAGAATCGTTGTTGAGATCATACAGGAGATTAAGAGGCGAATTGGACAGGACTTCACGATGATTGCCCTTATTAATGGTGCTGAAGTTGGGCTGAAAAACGGTATCACTATTAACGAGAGTCAGGGGATTGCCCAAATACTGCAGCAGGCTGGTGCCGATGCCATTGAGGTAAGGGCCGAGTTTTATATGAGACCTGAGAATGATCAGCTCCGCGACAGCACCCATTTCCCCGAGATATATTTCTATCCTGAACCCCCGAAGGTTTTGGGAGCAAACATTGATGGAAGCCGTCATGGGATAGGAGCAAGTGTGCCTCTCGCTGCCGCCATCAAGAAGGTGGTCTCGGTGCCTGTCATTGTTGCAGGAAGACTCACCCCTGAAATTGGGGAAAAGGCAATACGGCGTGGTATGGTGGACTTCATCAGCCTCAACAGACCCCTGCTGGCAGACCCTGAGCTTCCCAATAAGCTTAGGGAGGGAAGAATAGAAGACATTGCCCCATGCACGTCCTGTCTGACTTGTTTTGACTTAGGTGAGCATGCGCAACCAGTGCATTGCCAGGTTAATGCTGCTTTGGGAAGAGAAAGGGAGTACGCGATCAAGGCGGCTGAGCGGAAGAAAAGGGTCATGATCGTTGGCAGCGGGCCCGCAGGGATGGAAGCAGCCAGGGTGGCAGCATTGAGAGGGCACGACGTCATGCTTTATGAGAGAGAGCGTACATTAGGGGGGTCACTACCCCTTGCTGCCATGGTTAAGGGGTTTGAGAGGGAAGATCTTCTCAGCTTGGTTCATTACCTTAAGACACAGATTACCAAGCTAGGCGTAAAGATTAATCATGGCCAGGAGGTTAGTCGGTCCATTATTGAGGAAGTTGAGCCTGATGTGCTGGTTGTAGCCGCAGGAGGAACACATAACGTTCCGAAATTGCCTGGAATCAGCAGTTCTAATGTGGTGACAAGTCGTGATCTGCACCGTAAGCTCAAGACCTATTTGAAACTTTTTGGTCCTCGGATGCTGAGGTGGCTTACAAAATTTTGGATGCCCTTAGGAAAAAGGGTTGTGATTATGGGAGGTGGTGTGCAGGGTTGTCAGGTTGCCGGGTTCCTTGTTAAGCAAGGCAGAAAAGTGATCATAGTGGACACGGTTAAGGAAATTGGGTATGGATTGTTAGAAACACTTGTTAAGCCCCACCTTCTCAATTGGCTGGCTGAAAAAGAGGTAGTCGTGATGACTGAGGTCAAGTATGAGGAGATAACCGACAAAGGGCTGACCATCACTACGAAGGAAGGGAAGAGACAGACCATTGAGGCAGATACGATTGTGACAGTGATGCCTTTACAGCCGAGCACTGAGCTCCTCAAAAAGCTGGAGGGTGGTGCTCCTGAAATTTATGCTATAGGCGATTGCAGGGAGCCAAACATGATCATAGATGCTATTGCAGATGGCTCGCGCATTGCACGCACTATTTAAACGAGCCAAGCACTTGTTTGGCTGTCTTGAGAGAATATAGAACATCTATTGTGGAAAGAAGACAAGAGCAGAAATATCACCTGTGAGGTGCATAAAATTCAACTCCATCTAGCAAGAGCGTACGATGAAAGTTGCGGTCTATGAAGGTCAAAGGGCGATCAGGTTGCAAGAGCGGCCTGACCTCAAGGCCGCACCCGGAGAGGTAGTCGTCAAGATCAAGTATTGTGGTGTTTGCGGCACCGATGTGCACGCCTATCTGCACGAAGGGCTGCTGCCCACGGGGCTTGTCTTGGGCCACGAAAATGTAGGTACTGTAGCGGAAATAGGGAAAGGGGTAGAAGGATGGAAGGTTGGGGATCATGTCGCGGCAGGCCCTCCCGGACCATGTGGGGAATGCTACTACTGCAGGCATGGGCACCTTACCCTGTGCATACATGGCTTTGAGCGAACGAACGGGCTCTCTCCGGGCAACGACGGAGGCATGGCAGAGTATCTGAGGGTCAAGGATCCGCAGGGCATGCTCCTCAAACTTCCCGATGGGGTCTCCTTCGAAGATGCGGTCCTTATCGATACGTTGGGGGTTGCACTCCGGGGCATACGCCAGTCCCGCTTCAGGATGGGTGATAACGTCGTGGTTGTGGGGGCCGGCGCCATCGGCCTTGCTGCTGTACAATTCCTGAAGATCGGAGGTGCCCGGCATATTACGGTCCTGAATCGTTCTGCCGGGAAACGGAAGCTTGCCCTCCAGCTTGGTGCCGATCTCGCCCTCAATCCCAAAGAGGAAGGGGATATTCTCCCGAAAAAGATTGTGGACCTCTACAACGGCGTTGGAGCCGATATCGTCTTTGAATGCGCAGGGAATGCCGAGGCGGCTCGCACGAGTGTCAGCCTCGTAAAAGCCGGCGGCCAAGTGCTGCTCCTTGGGGTAAGCGGGGATCCGATACCCGTGCCCGAGGCGGAGTTCGTCATGAAGGAGGTAGAACTCAAAGCAACCCTCGCCTATGATAAAGAAGAAATGCACCTTGCCGTTGATTATCTTGCCCAAGGGAGGGTTAATACAAAGGGAATGATTACGGATATTATCAGCCTTGATGATATTGTGGAAAAAGGCTTCGAAAGGCTTGCGGCGTCGAGCGACCCGGTGAAGATCGTAGTTGCCCCTGGGGGCGAATACCGCTATAGGTGATCTGAATACAATCAACGAGGAGGAAGCAATGCATGTAAAGGATATGTTTGCGTTGGACGGCAAAACCGCAGTGGTAACAGGGGGATCCGTCGGTCTGGGAGCGCAGATGGCTACGGCTCTTGCGGAAGCCGGGGCTAACGTTGTGGTAGCGGCGCGGAAGGTTGATCGCTGTATTGAAATGTGCGCAAAACTTGAAAAGAACGGAATCAGGGGCCTTGCTGTTGGCTGTGACGTCAGCAAGACGGAAGATTGCCAGAATCTTGTGGACGTAACAATCAAAGAATTTGGTGCACTGAACATCTTGGTAAACAACGCCGGAATCAACTGGATCGCTAAGTCGCTGAACTTCCCCATGGACAAGTGGCAGCGGGTAATGAATCTAAACGTTAACGGGACCTTCCAATTGTCGGTAATGGCCGCCAAAATAATGAAAGAGCAAGGCGGAGGCAAAATAGTAAACATGGCCTCCATAGGCGGCTTGAGGGGAGATCTGCCGGAGATTATAGATTCTGTCGCCTATACTGCGAGCAAAGGTGCCATCCTGACTATGACAAAGGATCTGGCTGTAAAATGGGCCCGTTATGGTATTACTGTTAATGCGATCTGTCCGGGGTGGTTCCCGACCAGCATGAACACTCAACATTTGGAGGTGCTCGCAGATAAGTTGATCCCCAGAATTCCGCTCGGCCGGTATGGAGGAAGTGAGGATATCAAGGGGCTGATTGTCTTCCTCAGCTCTGCTGCTTCCGACTATATTACTGGTCAGTATGTCGTCGTTGACGGGGGCCAGACGGCCCTGGTGTAATGCCGCCCTGCCATAGGGCGACGCACGTAAAGCAAGGGTGATTTGCAGCCTGCACGCAATTATAGTTGTTTGAGGGCAATCCATCTGCAAAATGAGCTCAATTCATGATGGGAGGTTGAAGTTATGGAGATTAAGACTATCGGCGTAGTCGGGGCCGGGAAGATGGGAAATGGAATCGCACTTTCTGCTGCTATGGCCGGTTATCAAGTAGTGTTGCAAAACAGGACCGCAGCGAACTTGGTAAAAGCAAAAAATAGTATAGGAAATCAACTACAGAAATTGATCCAAAAAAACGTTGTGACTCAGGAAGAGAGTGCCGCTATCACGGCTCGAGTTCACATGACGAGTACGTTTGAAAAATTTGACGCCCTGGATTTTGTTATCGAAGTTGTCGCGGAGTCGCTCGATCTCAAGACCGCCATCTTTGCACAGCTTGACACCATGTGCAAGAAGGAAGCAATTCTAGTATCGGGCACTTCCACCTTTTCGATTACTGCTCTGGCGGCGGCTACACAGCGTCCGGCACAAGTCGCAGGGATGCATTTCTTTATCCCGCCGACCAAATTGGTCGAGATAAGCCGAGGCCATTACACCAGCGACGAAACAGTGGACCAGGCGAAATCCGTGGCAAAGCAGATGGATAGAGTCTGTGTCGAAGTAAAAAAAGACTCGCCAGGGTTCATAGCAAACCGGATATATACACCGCTGTTCTTGGAGGCGTTCAAAGCATACGAAGAAGGATTGGCGTCCAAGGAAGACATTGATTTGGCTATGAAGTCTTCCTATCTTCCGATAGGGCCATTTGAGCTGGCTGACATCATCGGTCTTGACGTTTTGAAAAGCGGATTGGATTACTATCAAAGTGAACTTGGTCCTAGCTGGAGTCCGCCGCGATCGTTAAAGCAACTTATCCGAGCTGGCCGGCTAGGTAAAAAGGTCGGGAAAGGATGGTATGATTACTAGACAGCCGAACGGATCTTTTCCGAAAACCGACTTTTGGAAGCTCACCGATTATCGTGGCCAGGAGGTTAGTCGGTCCATTATTGAGGAAGTTAAGCCTGATGTGCTGGTTGTAGCCGCAGGAGGAACAAATAACGTTCCGAAATTGCCTGGAATCAGCAGGTCCAATGTGGTGACAAGTCGTGATCTGCATCGTAAGCTCAAGATCTATTTGAAGTTCTTTGGTCCCCGGGTGCTGAGGTGGCTCACCACATTTTGGATGCCCCTTGGGAAAAGAGTTGTGATTATGGGGGGGGGGTGCAGGGTTGTCAGGTCGCTGAGTTCCTCATCAAGCGAGGCAGAAAGGTAACCATAGTAGACACGGCTGCCGAGATTGGAGATGGGTTGTTAGAAACACTTGTCAAGCCGCACCTTCTCATGTGGCTGACTGAAAAAGGGGTGGCCATGATGACCGAGGTCAAGTATGAGGAGATAACCGACAAGGGACTGACCATCACTACAAAGGAAGGGAAAAGACAGACCATTGAGGCAGATACGATTGTGACAGCGATGCCTTCACAGCCGAGCACTGAGCTCCTCAAAAAACTGGAGGGTAGCGCTCCTGAAGTCTATACCATTGGCGACTGCAGGGAGCCAAACATGATAATAGATGCGATTGCCGATGGCTCCCGCATTGCACGTGCCATTTGAGTTTCACTGATTTGTCTAAAGGAGGAAGGTTATGATTCATGGCATAGACCATACCAGTTTTACTGTCAGCGACATGGAGAGGTCGATCGCCTTCTATCGAGATATCATAGGGATGAAGGTTTCCTGGGACTCGGTAGCAGAAGGCATGCAGTTCAAAGGGCCGGAAGCCGACAAAGTTACAGGCTGCCCTGGGACCGAGCAGCGCCTCGTTTTCATGACCATCGGGGAAAGCCGAATAGAGCTCGTCCAGTATATACCAACGGGCAAACCATTGGTGGGTAATAAGGCCAGCGATACAGGTAGCAGTCATGTTTGTTTCAAGACAGATAACGTACAGGAACTCCATCAAAAGCTTTTGGCGAACGGGGTACGGGTTCACTGTACCCCCCAGCACATCGGATTTGGATGGGTTATGTATTTCCGTGATCCTGATGGGATCATCCTGGAAGCGGCCCAGGGAGAACTCTAAGAGTGAGAAGCAATGGCCCGTTCGTCCATGCCGCTTATTATGACCATAGAACCACAGAGTAGCTAAATGCACTGTGGACTAACAATGGAAGAACATGAAGGGCAGGAAAAAAGCTTGATACGTCGTAAGCTTAGGCTTTCCAAGGACTGAAGAGGGGTTAATAATGACAAGAGGAATACGGGGTAAAGTAGCTTTGGTAACTGGTGGAGCTTCGGGTATTGGAAGGGTAACGGCCCAGGCTTTTGCCCGGGAAGGGGTGAAGGTCATTGTGGCTACCGATGCAAACATACAAGGGGCCGAGGAGACGATTCGGCTCATCAAAGATTCCGGGGGCGAAGCGACCTTCATCAAGTGTGATGTCAAAAAGGCAGAAGAAGTCGAGTCAATGGTCAGCAGGACTGTCGAAACCTATGGATCCCTCGATTATGCCTTCAACAATGCCGGCATTGGTCCCGATGGTAAGCGCGTACCGGTATTCCTCATTCCTGACTGCCCGGAAGAGATCTGGGATCGCACCTTGGACACCAACCTGAAGGGGGTCTGGCTTTGTATGAAGTATGAAATAAGGCAGATGATTAAGCAGAAGCGCGGTGTCATCGTAAATACGTCTTCGGTAGGGGCATTGAGGCCAATTCCCGGATTTGGCCCGTATGCCGCAAGCAAGGGCGGATTGATCGTGCTCACCAAAACAGCAGCCATGGAGTGCGCTCCTTTTGGAATTCGGGTCAACGTCATCTGCCCTGGTCTCACCGCACGGACGCAGTTGGCGGAAAACATATCAAGTGCTAATCCAGAAGAAAGAGAGCAGATGCTCAAGCCGATTCCGATGGCTCGGATGGGGGAGCCAGAGGAGATGGCCGAGGCAGTCCTCTGGCTCTGTTCGGACTCCGCTTCCTTTATCACGGGTCATGTCATGCCCATTGACGGTGGATTGTCGGCTACATAAATGATCGCGCTTCGCCCTTCACTAAGCATTTCGGGCCAACCCTGAAGGGCTGAGTTACAGCCGTCTAAATATCGTACCTCAAGGCTTTAGCGCCCGCTATAGCGGGAATTCTGCAGCGCTGATTTATAAAGATGTATATGATCGGAGAAAGAATCTATAATAGAAAAAAAGGATAGTAAAATGAAAGCGGATATTGTCATTATCGGTGCTGGAGGTGCGGGTCTACCATCTGCACTAACGGCATATGAAAAGGGCAGCCATACGTTGGTTCTCAGAAAAAGAGGAATAGTGGGGGGGGCCGATGCTGAAAAATTCCTCCCTAAAAATGCTTGACAAAAGTGAGAGCATCTGCTTATATAAAGCGAGTGCTCGGTCTAAAATGTCACGACTTAAACTAATTTCGAAGAAATTAAATACCTAAAAAGCCATTCAAGTAACAAAATATGAGCACGTACATAATCGATGTCATTTTGCTCATTCTATAGCGAACAAAAAGCAGATTACAGTGGGTTATTTTTTCTGAAAAGCAAGGAGTTCCATTTGCGTTATGTAAAATTTGTGGAACCATATCAATGGAGATATGTTTATGGAAGGCTGGATGAGCATAATAGTGGATGTAAACTTGGGTCATTGCAACCAACACGCAATCTACAGAAAAAGGAAGGAGGTTTTAGCTGGTCGTTTTGTAACGAAAAGTGGCAGTTTTATAAAAAGAATTTTTGGGACAACATAATAACTACAATCAACGCGTAATCTAAAACAAAGAAAGGAGATTCGTCATGCCTCATTTTGAATCAAAGCCAGGAAAAGAGTTCGATTGGAAAGGATTTCAAAAACACATGAATTTTACGGATGAAGAACTTAAAGCTTGGATGGATAATCCAGCGAAATTTGAAGGCGCCCAAAAGATGTGCAGCCCGGAAATGCAAAAAAAGTGGCTTATTGTGGAGGTTGTCAAATCGCATGGCTGCGCCAATGGATTAAAGGTAGGCGATCGCCTCTATTTCAAAGGAATCGGTAACCTGGACCCAAAAAGAAGCAGCCACTGGTGCGGTCATAACATGATGCATCTACCTCTTATCCAGGATGCATGCCACAACCTGGTGATGCAGGGCAAAAACCCCAATAAAGAAATGTTCCCCAATCATTTTTCGTGTGTGGACACTACCCCCAAATACGGGTGGGGATATGTTGAAAATAAAGCCTATGTGGTGGAGGAGGAAGACTTAGATAAAATTTAGATAAATTAGAATAGATGGGGGAATGCAGCAGCATAAAGGATGACGCAAAGGAGTCGTTAGTGCTATTAGATATTCTATTGTAAAAGGAAGGAGGTTCACAATGGGTTTAGGTCATTTTGTATCGAAGACATCGGGTGGTTTTGATTGGAAAGGGTTTCAGAAACACATGGGTTATTCGGATGCGGAACTAAAGGCATTGAAGAATGATCCCGTGAAATCGAAATATGTTCAACAAATTTGTAGTCCTGATATGCAGGACAAATATCTTATCGCTGAAGTTGTTGAGTCACACGGATGTGTAGCGGGAATGAAGCCGGGCGATCGCATATACTTCAAAGGGATGAGTGTGTTGGATCCTGAAAGAAGCGATCCATGGTGTCCCTACATAGTGAATACATATTGGTTTACGGCCGGGGCTCGCAACATGGTCAAGCAAAATCTCGATCCCAATAGCTTCTATGTCAATTATTCCGGATGTATGGATGTCGGCCCGGAGAACGGTTTGGGGCGGGTTGTATATAAGGTCACTGTGGTTGATAAAAGCAAGTTAGATAGATAAAAGAGACTAAAGATTAACTATTCCACCCCACCCTGTGAATCAAGAACTAGGAAAGGTTCTACCTCATCAGACGGCAATAGGACAAACGGTCCCTCTTACATGTTAAGGGGGATGCAGTATTTTAGTATTCCAGCCCCACCCCAGCTTTGGCGGGATTTTTAAAAAGCGGAGTTTTCAACATTCTTGGGGGTGCATAACGTAACGATCACATAGGAGTTATAACAATGGATTTTTCTTTAACTGAAGAGCAAAAGCAAATTAAAGCACTGGCCAAGGAATTTTGTCAAAGGGAAGCGGATCTGGAGCGCTTCGAGGAGATCGGGGCCAAGACGTATGCGGCACGGACTGTGGAAGAGCAGAGAGCTGTTTTTCCTTATGACCTGTTAGAGAAACTGCATCAGGTAGGACTACGCCAGCTCTCGGTTCCTCAGAAATATGGAGGTACAGCTCCCGAAACGGATGTTAATGTAACCTTGACCATGGCTGCTGAGGAAGTGGGTTACTGGGGGGGCAGGATAGTCGACCCGCTCATGATACCCTGGCTTTTCCTCCGAGCCATTGCGATAAATATGTACGTAACCGAGAAACAAAGGAAATGGATTTTTTCAAAATTCATTGAAAACCCCAGGCTGGTGGTGGCCACTTCAGTGGGTGAGCCGCCAGGTGGTACCGACATACATCTTCCCTTTGATGAAGGAGGCGGCTCAATCTTGAAAGTCACTGCCTACAAAGATAGAAGCGAGTGGGTTATTAATGGCGACAAGACGTTCTGCAGTAACGGGGGAACAGCCGATTTTATTATGGTTGCTGCTAGAACCGATAAGGGGGCGCCGGTATCTCGGGCGATGACCTTCTTTTGGGTACCTACAGATGCACCAGGGATTACGTTGACTCCGAATAGAATGCTGACCTTGGAGTTCGGAGGAAACTGCCAAACGCACTATGATAATGTCAGGGTCCCTGAAAGCAACCTGATAGGAGAGGTGAACAAGGGGTTTTCCATCATAGAGAGTTATTTTGAGGCCCATCTTCCCGGTGTTTCCGGCTCAGTTGGTCTGATGCAGAGGATCTATGAGCAGATGCGAGAATACGCCAAACAGAGGATTGGAGGCGGTAAACCCATTATCGAGCATACCAGTGTTGCGTCTAAGCTAGGCGAAATGGCGGTCAATCTGGAAGCGCTGAGAAGCTTGTTGTATCGGGGGGCCTGGGAGATCGACCAAGTGGAAAAGACCGGAGGCCGGCCCCTCAAGGAAAGCAACTGGTTTTGGTTTACGGCAGGCTATGCGTTTTTTAAACAAGTTTCCTGGCGATTTTGCGAGTTGGCCACCGACATCTATGGGGGCATGAGTGCATCAGTCGATTTGCCCCTTGGAGACTTCCTGAAACATATATTTTATGTGCGGGCTGCCGGTCTAACCGTCGATGTGGAATTGATCAGGGCGAGCAGGGACTATGATACACGATATCGGGAGGGGTAGGAGATGACTACCCCAAGGGGAAATTCTTGATGCATATGATTGTCTGCTGTAAACAAATCCTCGACCCCGAAGCGCCACCCGTTAGTTTCAAAATCGATTCATCCTCCAATACGGTGATTCCGCCGCAAGGATTCCCCCCCGTCATTAGTCCATTTGATTTAAATGCTGTAGAAGCTGCCCTTCGTATCAAGGACACATTAGGAGGTAAAATTACCATCCTCAGCTTAGGTAACAATCTATCGTCGGCGGTAGTGAAAAAACCTCTATCCATGGGTGCTGATGATCTCGTCCTTTTGGAAGACGAAGTTTTTGAAGGAGGTGATAGCTGGTCCACTGCGCGTGCCCTGGCAATGGCTATTAAAAAAATAGGCAACTATGACATTATTTTCTGCGGCAGACAAGCCGCTGATTGGGATTCTGGACAAGTAGGTTCTGGTATCGCCGAAATTCTCGGAATTCCGAGCATTACACTGGCAAAGGATGTAGACATTATCAGTGGCAAGGCAGAGGTGGGGAGGGCTTTGGATGATTGGTATGAGATTACCCAAACGCAGCTGCCGGCCCTCATCACAGTGAGTAACGAACTGGGAGAACCGCGCCTCCCAACCCTTAAAGGGATTATGACATCAACCAAGAAACAACCTACCAGATGGAAGCCGGCTGATATCGGCCTTGAATCTGTACAAACGGGCGCTTCTGGAAGATGGACACGAGTGGTCAAGCTCTTCCAGCCCGTTAGGGAAGCCAAATGCGAGATCGTATCTGGTGATTCACCCGATGAAATGGGTGCCAACCTGGCTTCAAAGCTAAGAGAAGCAAAGGTACTTAAATTCTAATCCAATCTTGAGATAACGAGCGGGAATTATGGATGACTACAAAGGTGTCACGGTTTTTGGGGAAATCAGTGAGGGGAAACTGGCATCTATCACTACAGATTTGCTCGGCGGCGGTCGAAGATTAGCTGACCAGCTACAAGAGGAATTATCCTGTCTCTTATGTGGCTATCAGGTAAGCGACTTCGCTCAAGAAGCCATTGCCTATGGCGCTGATACAGTGTATGTGGTTGAAGATACACAACTTAAGGACTATCAGACAGACACCTACACGCCAGCTGTGGCAGAGATACTTAAAAAGGTCCTGCCTAGAATTCTATTAAATGCCTATGCATTTAACTCCTAATGCTTTTAGTTGGTTTAGTCCCTTGATACGAGACGGCCATGAGTGACCGTTTCTGTAGATACACAAGCTTTTACAAGGCGATCGAAAAGCTCCTTTTC
>JBEKDJ010000026.1:0-25651 GCA_050014415.1 Thermodesulfobacteriota bacterium
CAACTACGATGAGCGATGACATGTAGGTCACGGCATCGTGAGATTATACTGTTTCAAAGTTTCGATTGAACGATGTCGTGACACTTTTTTCTGTGCACGATGTCCTGGCACTCATCACTTACACTTTAGAGTCGTGGGGTCATTCATAATGAAGTTGGTGGGTTCCCTGAAAGCTGCAACCTCCCGCCCATGCCGAAGCTTCGGCGGGCAGGGAAAGCTCAAAGGAAGACAGGCCATTGAATGATGGAATCATTGGAGGAATTAAAACGCATGGCCAAACCTCATCCGGATTTCTTTAACATTTTATTAGAATACAGGGGGAAAAAGATGCCCCCCTGCCAGCATACCGAGCCGAAGAAGCGCTTCATAAGGTTGTGGCCGAAGCGATCGTTGAACATCGCCGCAAGAGCAAAGTAGTTCGAAATGGGAATCTCTTAAGAGTGATCAAACTCAGATGAAAGTTAAGGATGAAGATCTGGCCGCAATTATTTCCACGAGCCCGTAGACAAAGGAGGAGAGTATGGAAAGCATTGTTGTTTTGATCGGGGTGATCGCGGTAATCATCTTTTTCAGTGGTATTCGGATCGTTCGGCCAACCCACCGAGGCTTGATTGAGCTTCTTGGGAAATACTCCAGTTTTGCCAAGCCTGGTTTTCACTGGATCATTCCCGTCATCGAGAAGATGTACAGGGTCAATATCACCGAAGTGATGGTCGACGCCGAGCCACAGGAGATCATTACCAATGACAACTTGAACGCTCGAGTCGATGCCCAGGTCTATTTCAAAGTGAAGGACGATGAGGAGAGCGTAAAGAACTCTCAGTACAACGTATTCAACTATCAATGGCAGATTGTCAACCTGGCCCGTACCACCTTAAGGAACATCATCGGCACGCTGACCCTAAAGTCGGCGAACAGCGAGCGCGGCAAGATCAACGAAGAGCTCCAGACCACTTTAAGGAAAGAAACCATCAACTGGGGCATCGACATCGTCCGGACGGAACTCAAGGAGATCGATCCGCCGAAGGATGTCCAAGAGACGATGAACAAGGTCGTTAAGGCAGAAAACGAGAAGATCGCTGCCATCGATTTTGCCACGGCTCAAGAGACCACGGCCGACGGGGCAAGGCGGGCAGAGATTAAAAAGGCAGATGGTGTCAGGCAGGCCAAGATCCTCGAAGCCGAGGGAGAAGCGCAGGCCATCAAGCTAGTCAATGAGGCGGCCAATCAATATTTCGTCGGAAACGCCCAACTTCTTAGGAGGCTGGAGACTGTGGAGAGAGCACTGGCGAATAATGCCAAAGTAGTCATTCCGGCCAATGTGGAACTCATCAATGTCATCGGAGAGCTGGCTGGCGGAATCCTTCCTATCCCGAGGAAAGAGCAAGTGAAGTAATAGAGCGTTGGACTTTGAGCCTTCAACTCTGAGCTATGCCCTATGGGGAGATGAGGGGAAAGGGAGACGGGATGACAGAGAATCATCCGCAGAAAGGTTCATAATTTAAATAGGAGATCGCACAGCGAGAATTGGATTTTTTGCCTTGAACTGTCGGGATACCGTTCACGACAAATCATTAATCTGATCAATTGATGAAGAAGCGCCGTGCCATATTCTCTTTCCTGAGCAATAAAAATCTCCGTGATTATTCCTGCGTTGAACGAAGCCAGAGGTATTTTCCCTTGCCTGCACAGTGTCAAAACCCAGCAAGGTGAGTTCGAGCTCATTGTCATTGACGGGGGTAGTCTGGACGGGACAGTGGAGGTCGCCCGCCCACATGCCAGGACGATCCATAGTGAAAAAGGCCGTGCCGTCCAGATGAATTCAGGGGCACGCCATTCTACCGGTGAAGTTTTGCTTTTCCTCCATGCCGATTCCTGCCTCCCTCCGGGAGCCTTCACCTTGATGGACCGCGTTCTGGTCGATCCCCGGATTGTCGGTGGGACGTTTAGGTTGAGATTCGACAGGCAAGAATTCCTCCTTCGGGCTATCGCTTTCTTTACCCGTTTTAAATTCCGATATTTCCCCTATGGTGATCAGGGATTATTTGTCAGACGGTCAGTCTTTCACCGACTGAATGGGTTTGCGGAAATACCTTTCATGGAAGACGTCGATTTTCTACGACGATTACACAGAGCCGGCCGGGTGACGTTGCTTAAGAAGCCGGTGACAACTTCAGCTCGGCGATTCTTAGAGTGTGGCATCATACGGCAACAACTGATAAATGTCATTTTGGTGATGTTTTATCTCATGGGAGCGAGGCCGGGAAAGCTTAAAAAATGGTTTGAGAGGAGTGTCCGAAGAACCCCAAAGGCATGAACCCTGGTATCATCCTTAAGAAAGTTGTGCATGACAGGTGAGCTCGGACCAAGTCAACTGCTAGATCGAATGAATCATTTCTAAAGAAAAAGGCTGATGTCAGGCTTAGAATGCCAAATTGAACGTTAAAATGGCATACAGTATGCGGTTGTCATCCAAGAATGAAGATAGGGAGAGGAAGGGATAGAGAACCATCCATGGAAAGGCTTATCATTGGAATCACATTGCCTGAACCGTAGCGCATGGCGTTAGGAATATCCTCCACGCAGCGCGGACCTGGCCGCGGAGCAACGATTTATGCTTCCTTGTCAACGGCAGCCGTATAGCGCTTTCGCTTTGACAGATGGGGACGTCCGGACCTGGGATTTACTTGATGAGGTTCCTTTTTTCTTCCAACTGGCTGTCGAGACTCGTCAGACTTTCAATGGTCTCTTTCATCTTGTGATTCATCTCTTTCAGTCTGGCCACCTCGTCGCGCAGACTTCTATTCGACTCCTGGGCCTTCTCCAGACTACTTTGCAGTTTCTCAATGTTGGTCTGCAGGCCCCTATTTTCCCTCCCCATTTCTTTTCGGTCCTGGCGCAAATACGCCACTTCCTGGAGGATCCCAAGCCAGCTATGAAACTCACCGTTCTTCGCTACGGCTGGCGACAAGGAGAGATAGCTCTCCATTTCCTGCAGGGCTCGAGCGTAGCTTAGTCTGGGGTTTCTGTGATCTACATAGAGATAGGCCAGCTGTAAGTGCGATTGAGCCCTGACGGACGCCTGAGGATGCTGGCGAGCAGTCTCTTCTAAGCGAGAGGTCTCTTGAAAAAACTCTTCTTCCCCATCCGGCTTCTTAAGTGTCTGTTTCAGGCTGCACCCTGCCATAAAGAAAAAGATGACCAGAATGCAACCCCATTGGAGGCGGTGGATTGGTGAGAACATGATCTTCTCCTCCTTTCTCAAAATTCAGACACATCGAAAGTCTTCAGTCTGCTTGATCGGAGGCATTATCCCTGCGCCGATCGACTACAACCACGCTTCGAGAAAAAGACTTTGCATAATTCTTCAGTTCCGCCGCGATCTCCGCGACATGGAGGTGATTCTGCAACCGGCAGCCCTGGTTGGTCACCACTGCAATGGCAAGCGTCATAATAGGGAAGGTTACCTTCTCTCCCTGCCGTGTTTCTCCCTGGATGTAACCTCGCTGACGGTCTTCCGGGTCGTAGAAATCCGGAATGATTCTGTCAAAGGACTCGATGATAGCAAGGCACATCTTTTCATACCTTTCACGCGAAGCGATCATGACGAAATCATCTCCGCCGATATGCCCGACAAAGGTTTCTTCATTTCCCTGTGCCTCCGCCGCTTCAGTGAGAAGGCCTGCCGCCGCCTGAATGACCTCATTCCCCCTGGCATACCCGTACCGGTCGTTGAAGGCCTTGAAGTGGCTCAAATCAAACTGGCAGAAGGCCAGGGGCACTTCTTCCTTTAACCTTCGATTTAGGATATTCTCGATGGCCACGCTTCCAGGAAGATGAGTGAGGGGGTTAGCGTCTAGGTGCATCTCCTCGAGACACTTCAACCTCTGAGCCATCCTCTGAAAAGCCTGAAAGAGATCCCCTAATTCATCGTGATTCCGGACCTCGGGCAGATGCTCGAACTTCCCCTCTGATATTTCGTGTGTGGAAAGTTTCAACTGTTTGATGGAGCGGGAAATGTTACGGGTAATGATCAGAATAATGACCATGCCCAGGAAGAGGCCACCAATACTCAATCCTGCGGTAGACCAGAAAGCGGAATGGCCAATCGCTAAGGTCCGGTGGCTCTTTTCATTCTGGTCCTCTTTGGCTTTCTGGGAGATCATGATTGCCAGTTGAATAATCTCTTCCTGCTTCCGCCTTATCTCCGAATCGGAATCCCGAAAGGGCTGAGAAGAAAGGCTCGCTTCCTTCTCCAATCGTGTTTTGAAGAGACGATTATACTCTTCGTGGAGGGCCTCTAGCCGATCAATATTCAGGCCGGAGGAATCCGGAAGATTGCGGATTTGTGCAAGGAGCTTCTTGAATTCCTCACTTCTTTTCCAAAAAAGCACCTCCATCTCTGGACTCTTGAGGATGAGGGAGCGACGTCCAAAGAGTTCTTGGGCCAGCAAGGTATCGATCATCTTGTCAGTAATCTCTATGAGAGGAACATCGCGTTTTATGATTCGGTTGTTGATCTCGTTCACGCGTTGGAGGCTGATGAGAATGATGATGGCGATGAGGATAGTCAAGATACCATAAGATAGATATCCGAGAAGCAGTTTCTTGGTTATGGTAAAGCGAAAAAACTTAGCCATGGTGGCCTTTGGTGTGGCCGCAGGGTTCGGGTTGGAGGCCACAATAAAAGAAGCTGTGCAAAACCCGTACCACTCTGTGACTGGATTGCTTCCGAAAAATAACGATTCCCATTGAGAAAAATCCTTAACTATTATAACAAGTTCACAGTGAAGATTCTATCCTGAAGGCCCATTAGTTATGCTTCAGACCTAAGACCTTAGACCTGAAACATCAGACGGATGGGGAGGAAATGACCAGAAGCCGAACAAAGTTAGCAGGCAGACGGGATGACAAATTAGCATCGACTTGTACCGAGGACGGCAGAGGCCCTGGGGTCTCATCTTCACAGCCTAACGACAGCAAAAATCGGAGAACTTAAGGGTGAGGAACGAGTCGCGGGTATGTGGTTATGAGTCAGTCCATATTCGTGTAGACACAGAATACGAAATCCCTCCTTCCCTCCCTTTCGAAAAGGGAGGAATTCCCCCTTTTTGGAAAAGAGAGGCCCTTCGACAGGGCTCACGGCCATGAGCTTGTCGAATGGTTAGGGGAGATTTTCGAAGAGTATGTCTTCTCAATTATGGACTCCAAAGCAAGTCACTCAGGAAATAGGGACGGGAGGACAAGGGTCGAGCCTCGACATTTAACAAGTTGAGTTTTTGAATACTGCTCTCAGGTTTCATCCATAAGAAAGTTGGACGATTCAATTAAACCGCAGATGAGGAGATGGAGGGATAGGGAGATAGGGTGATACAGTCATCCCAGAAAAAGCTCATCATTAGGATTGAAGAGAACCCGCCTGCAATAGACATCTTCGGCGGGCAGGCATAGCGCGGCAAAGTGCACGGCCTGAAGCTCGAAGCTTCGAGTTCAAAGCAAGTGATCAGGTCAACGAACCATTAGGTAGGGTCTCTTCTTATGGCCGCTGTAGAGGGGTTGAGCAAGATATTCACCGCCCCTGGCATCACGGCAAAACGAAGATCCTGGCCGAACGCTTCCTCACCGTCGAAATCGAGCTTGAGAGGCCCGTCCTCTGAACTTACTCGCACCAAGGCCGCGCGTGTATGTTTGACATCCTTCCGCTCGAGGTGTGTTCCTCGATAAACCGCTTTAAAGGCGAGGAGAATACGAGGACGAGACATCCCCTCCACCGCAATCACATCAAACATCCCGTCATTGATCAGGGCTTTGGGAGCAATCCGCATACCATGCCCGAAGTATTGCCCGTTAGCCACAGCCACGAGGTAGCAGCTCCCCGAATAGAATTCCTTCCCGTCGCAGAACACACTGATCTGCCGCGGCCGGTACTTCATGAGCGTGGCAATCGTGGCCCTGAGAAAACTCAGAGAAGAACGGCGGCGTGTCCGGTTCACCCGCTGATCAACCTCACCACTCACACCGGCACTGCCGATGTTGAGAAAGATATGCGTCGAAGGCGTGCCGCCGGTTAACATATTCAGATATTCAACCTTTCCGAGGTCGCAAGGGACCGGACGGGCCTGAGCCAGCCAATCCACGGCTTCATGATGGTCTTCAGGCATACCCAATGACCGAGACCAGTCGTGTCCGGTCCCCAAAGGGATACTGCCGAAAGCGACCTTCAGATCAGGCCGCTTCGCCAAAGCATTGAGCACAATATGGTTGGTTCCGTCACCGCCCAGGGTGATCAGGCGGCTGACGTGGGTTTTTGCAGCCGTATCAAGATATCCAGCCACTTCGTGCGGGCTGTAGGTGACCGCAATCGATAGCTCTCCAAAAGCATCGAACAGCCTCCCTTCAATCTTTTTGAATATCCTTTGTGCGCAGCCGTTAGCTGAATGCGGGTTGATGATGATCAGCGTCCTCATTTCTCCTCCCGGACCCTTCTATCATATCTCAAATCGTCCTGCCTAAAGACATATTCTGGGAACATTACCAGATTCGCCTGGACTTTTCAACCGTGCGAGAGAAATTTGTCAACAAGGCGGCCCATGGTCTTTGCACCAGCACGCCTTTTTCTTGGCTTCGAGGGAAGTAACTATGTCAGGCGTCAAAAGAGGTTTGTTTGATCGGGATCCTAGAACTGTTGGTATGGGCAAGGGCCTCAGCATCTCCTATTTCGACGGTGGTCAGCCGATTTGCGATGGAGATGGAGACATCGGGTCCCGTGAAAGGCTATACGCCATAAGGAAATACCCTTCGGATCGGAGAGAAGAAGGGGACACGGTAAACAAGGAATCAGCAGACGTGGGGGAACCAAGCAGTTCCAATATGAAATCCTCTCACTACAAAGTTCTTGTAGTAGATAATGAAGAACCCGTCAGAACTTTCGTTGTCAGGCTACTGTCCAGAAAGGGACATAGCTGTTCTACTGCAGCGGATGGCACCGAGGCTCTGGAAAAGATGAATAGCGACCGATTCGATGCTGTCATCACCAATATTGTGATGAAGAAAATGGATGGGCTTGCTCTCACCAAAGAAATATTGGAACGTTATCCTGGATTCCCCATGATGGTCATGACAGGGTACTCCGCTGATCTTCACGTAGAGGAAGCCATTGAGGTTGGCGTCCGGGAGTTCATCAAGAAACCCTTTTCCATGGATGAAATCATCATCCGATTCGAGAAGATGATGCGCCACCATAAAAAGGAGGCGGCACTGGTGGCTCTTTCACTCACGGATGCGCTGACAGGTTTGTATAATCGACGAAGGTTCTTTCTTTTAGCGGAGCAGCATTCAAAAGTATAATGCCATAGGATTCCACCGTTATCGACTATCGATTAGCATGGGAGTTGCTCAGTTTGAGCCTAATCCTGAATCCCCTATTTCGATAGATGAACTTCTGTCTAAGGCCGATGCCTTCATGTATGCCCAGAAACGGAGAAGGTGGAAGGAAGCATTGCGAATGTAAATCTTCCGGTCCAACCAGAAATTTTTCATTCATGATCCAACCTCATCTTTACTCCTTGTCGGTGAACCAAATCTCCCTTTTCTCGACCCTTCCTCCAACTGCAGGCTTGCATTCTCGCTCTGCCATACAACCTTTGAAACGGAATGCCCAAAAATAGACTCAGACAACTACTAACGGTTCCTGCGGGAGAATATAATTTGATTGCTTTGGAAAGTGCGAGGAGATGGAAACGGAATTCCTTTGTGCAGGACCACTAGAGAATAGGGCGATCCACAGGATCAGGATTCAGCTCAGGAGGGTGAGTCTCTTTTGCATCCTCTAATATGCTTTGATTGCCCCCCGCGAAACAGGTTCGTCGACTCTCACTATTTCTTAACCGCTGCCTTTTCAGCTCCCGGAAGAACAACTTCCTTTTCTTCTTTCTCCTCTTGTTTCCGCTTCTTGAGTGCCGTGGCTGTTCCCGTACCAATGAAGTTGAAGGAGAGAATAGCTGCCGGGATCAACTGCAGAAGAATCACAATTGCTCCAACAATGATGAAGATCCAGAGCGTTATCCCACCTTCTTTCAGGCTGATCGACCTCGCAAATACCGGAGAAGCCATCAGAGTGATAAACCCAACCATCAAGGCAACCATCAATCTTTCTCTTGCTTTTTCCATCTTCGATTCCTCCATTGTTTGAATCTTCCTTGGCAGTGCGTCTACCTTCCGGGAAATGAATGACGCCTTCCCAACATCAAAAGATGATTAATTTTAAGTATCTAGAATTTTTTTGCTTTTTAACTGATCGGAGAAATAATCCTCCCTGAAGCCAAATTTGCTCCTTCATAAATTTGGTAATCAGTCCCCTTTTATGTCAAGGTTCCACAGCATTAGAGAATGTCGTCGATGGCGGCTCTTCTCGTCCTTCTCACTATGCGGATTTCTATCGGCAATCGCCTGCTCTCAGAGATAACCTGGGTAAGCACTTGTACTTCATTCTCTTGACATTGCATACGTTTTCATGTACGTGGGGTGTCGAGGTGATCCGTATGAGAACGATCGGCGACCCAGGCTAGGGCAAATCCTCTGCTAGGTCCTGGAAGAAACAGGGGTCGTCAAGATCCTCAGAATGCGGACTCATTACGAATAGGGGACCGCGGTGTCATCCACAGAAAGAAGTTGATCGTTCCAATTGAGGAATCCGGATTGTGGAATGAAGATTTGATGAAGAAGCGAATGTCTAACAGATCAGAGGGGTCGCCCATTAAAAGGCAAACCTTAGGGCTAAAACAAGAACCGCAATGCCCGACTGGATTTTTCCGTCAAATCACTTGGATGGTCTAGCGGCAATGGGCACTGCCCGGCGCACAGATTGATCAAGAATAGGTTTTGGGGGCATTCCAATCTCGCGACGGACTTTCCTCGCCAATCCAGAACCAAGCGATTTCTCCTTGATTCCCTCTCCAAGAGGAGACATGGAATGGGCAGCCATCCTATGAAAGTTGCAGGGATTGACCTTGCCGGCAGTGAGAAGAGACCCACAGGAATCTGCATCCTGGAGGGAAGAAAGGCCACGGTTCTGGTGGTTCATACCGATGGGGAGATTCTTCGAACCGTTGGGGAGGACGTTCAAGTTGTAGCCATCGATGCTCCTCTGTCCCTCCCCCGGGGAAGATGCTGTTTGAGAGATGATTGCCCGTGTGCCGGACGCGCCCACTTCCGGACTTGCGATCTGGAACTACGCCGCATGAAAATCAAGTTTTTCCCCATCACCTTGGGGCCTATGCGCCAGCTCACCCTGCGCGGGCTGGCCTTAAAGGAGAAGCTTGAAAAAAGGGAAATTCGGGTCTTCGAGACCTACCCGGGAGCTGCTCAAGACATTTGGGGGATTCCCCGCCAGAAAGATCCTCAAGGTTTGCAACAAGGCTTGAAGCGATTCAAGTTGCGGGGAAACTGGTCAAGGCGCGAAGTCACCAAGGACGAACTCGACGCCTTTACATGCGCATTGGTAGCCAGAGAAGAGCTGAAGGGAAACGCCATTGCTATCGGAGATCCAGAAGAAGGTTTGATGATCCTTCCCAGTTTGGGAAAATAGGGACACATCTTTTTTTTTGGAAGAGGTAGGGTTATTGAGTCACTAGATAATTGGTCGCACGCAGGAAATAGAGTCAGTCATGAAATAGTCAATGGAAATGCTGAGATCAAAGACTCTCAAAGGTCATGCTACTTGACATGTGCCAAAAAAAAAGGGGATTGAAAAAACTACAATCCCTTATGACGGTTGCTGTGGGGTGAAGTAAAAAAATTTCCTACTTACCCTTATCTCTCTTATCTTCTGATTTTCTCTTCGGTTTTTCCTTCTTCCCCTTTGGGGGCTCTTTTTCTTCCTTCTTCTCTTTCTTTTCCTTTTTCTCTTTTCCCTTTTCCTTTTCTTTCTTTTCTCCCTTTTCTTTCTTCTTGGGAGAGGCTTTCTCGAGAACCTCTTTGGCCTTTTTCACAGGCGATTTCTTCTGCTCCGGCGATGAGAAGGTGACCAATTCGATGAGAGAGAGAGGGGCTCCATCTCCCTGGCGCCATCCCATCTTGTAGATCCGCGTGTAGCCTCCTTCACGATCTTTTAGCTGAGGAGCAATCTTATCGAAGAGCTTCTTGACGATTCCCTCATCCCGGAGGAGAGCAAAGGCCTGTCTCCTGGCATGAAGGTTGCCTTTCTTTCCTAAGCTAATGATCTTATCTGCCCAACTTCGGAGTTCCTTTCCCTTCGCCAGAGTCGTTTGGATTCGTTCGTGTTGGAGGAGTGAAACCAGCATATTACGGAACATCCACCTCCGATGTTGCGTATGGCGCGATAATTTCCTGCCTTTCACACGGTGCCTCATTCACCCCTCCTATCCAGTCGCTCCAGTTTCCATCTCGTCTTTTGAAGTCTTTGGAGGCCAATTCTCCAGATTCATCCCTAGGCTAAGTCCCATCTCACCCAAAATCTCCTTAATCTCGTTGAGAGACTTACGGCCGAAGTTCTTGGTGGCCAAAATTTCGGCCTCCGTCTTTTGGACCAGATCTCCAATCAACCTGATGTTCGCATGCTTCAGACAATTGGCAGAACGGACGGAGAGTTCTAACTCATCCACGCTCCGAAAGAGATTTTCGTTCAATCCTTCGATTTCCCCTTGACCTCCAGGAGTCACCACCTCCATCTCTTCCTCCTCTTCAAAGGTGATGAAAATGGCGAGTTGTTCTTTCAGAATCTTTGCCGCATGAGCAACCGCCTCCTCCGGATTCAAGCTTCCGTCGGTCCAGACTTCCAACGTCAATTTGTCATAATCTGTGATCTGCCCTACCCTAGCATTGGTAACGGTGTAGTTCACCTTCTTGATCGGAGAGAAGATGGCATCCATGGGGGTGGTCCCGATGGGTTGGTTTTCCTCCTTGTTTCTCTCTGCAGGAACATAACTCCTGCCCATCTTTACCATCATCTCCATGGAGAGTTTGGCGTCTCTTGAAAGGGTGGCTATGTAGTGCTCAGGATTAAGTATTTCTACTGCATCGCCCGTGAGGATGTCTCCTGCCTTAAGAATCTTGGGACCTTCCATCTTCACCCGAATGGCCTTTGGGCCGTCGGTGTGAAGTTTGAGCCTCACTTCTTTGAGATTGAGGATGATCTCTGTCACATCCTCCTTAACACCCGGGATCGTTGAGAATTCATGGAGCACACCGTCTATTTTCACCGATGTGATCGCCGCTCCTTGCAGAGAAGAAAGGAGAATCCGTCGAAGAGAGTTTCCAATCGTGATGCCAAAGCCTCGCTCAAAAGGCTCTGCGGCGAACTTGCCATAGAAGGGAGTTAGTGTTTCCTTTTCCACTTCCAACCGTTTAGGCCGAATAAGATCCTTCCAGAATTTTTGATGCATACCGCCTCCCCTGAAGGTTAACCCCGCTGTTATAAATAGATCGGTATCTGATGGCAACGGGCTTTTCTCAAATCCTAACTTCTTGCCTCAACGACGGGGAAAAGGGTTTGAACCATCGTGAACACAATAGATCAGTGAACGTTCGCGTGGTATTGTTGTGAATCCCACCCTGGCGGGATTGCCACGCTTGCGCGCCGACCCTCCTCTGCCCGCCGAAGCGGGCTTCCCGAAGGCGCAACCACTGCCTAATCCTCCGGAGCAGCCCTGCCTAGGCAGCCTGGATCAGCGCACAGGCATGTCCTCCCGGCATGCGGGGACTCCTTGCAATGACGACTGCATTAATCCGTTCACGATAGTTACTTCGAATACAACTCAACGATCAACTTCTCCTGAATCGGGATGGTAATCTCTTCACGTGTCGGCAAACCCTTCACACTCCCTTTCAGTTGTTCCTTATCCAAATCCAGCCATTGAGGAACTCCTCGCCGAGCCACTCCCTCCAAAGCCTCCAAGATGCGAACGATCTTCTTGCTTTTCTCGCGTAGCTCAATGACATCTCCTGGCTTGGCGAGATAGGAGGGAATGTTCACCCTCGACCGGTTGACCAAGAAATGGTTATGTCTTACAAGTTGGCGTGCTTCATTTCTCGAATTGGCAAAACCCAGGCGATAGACCATGTTGTCCAATCTCCGTTCCAGAAGAGAGAGGAGGATTTCTCCGGTAATCCCCTTTTGTCGGTCCGCCTCTTTGAAGGTATTGCGGAACTGGTTTTCCAGAATCCCATAGAGCCGTTTGACTTTCTGCTTCTCTCGAAGCTGAGCTCCGTAAGCCGAGAATTTTTTTCGGTCCTGACCGTGCTGTCCAGGAGCATAGTTCCTCCGGTCAACGGCACACTTCTCCGTATAGCACCTTTCTCCTTTGAGAAAGAGCTTGAGATTCTCCCTTCGACAAAGCCGACAAACCGATTTCGTGTATCTTGCCAACGTGAATCCTCCTGCTTTAATGAATTAAAGCTGATTACACAGATTTAAAAAACATGATTACCCCGATTAGAGAACGACCCGTTTTACTTGACGACTCCTATTACTGAATCAATTTTTTCCATCTTCTTAATCCATACCATCTTTTTTAATCCGTGTAATCTTCTTTTAAAATTTGTGTAATCAGACATTCGTCCTAGACCCTTCTCCGTTTTGGGGGACGACATCCATTGTGGGGGATAGGTGTGACATCCTTAATGAGATGAACCTTTAGACCGGTGGCTTGAAGAGATCTCAACGCCGATTCCCTTCCCGCCCCTGGACCCTTTACATAGACATCGATGGATCGAACCCCGTGTTCCATCGCCTTCTTAGCAGCATCCTCCGCTGCCATTTGAGCTGCAAAGGGGGTGCTTTTTCGAGAGCCCTTGAAGCCTTGTGTACCGGCACTGGACCAGGTGATTACATTCCCCGCTGTATCGGTGATGGTGATGATGGTGTTGTTGAATGTCGCCTGTATGTGGGCAATGCCCGTCAGGATATTCTTTCTGGCCTTCTTTTTCTTTGTCCCCGGACCTTTGGCCATATCCCCTCCTTTAACCTGTTAGAAAGAAAGTCTCATCATTTCTTGTATTGAACTCCACGACATGCCTCATCAAGTCTAAAGCCCCATTCCAACCTTCTAACAGGGTTTACGGAGCTATTCCTTCTCCTTTTTCTTCCCGATGATTGCCCGACGGGGTCCTTTTCGCGTCCTGGCATTGGTGTGAGTTCTCTGACCGTGGACGGGCAGAGACTTGCGGTGGCGAAGTCCCCGGTAGGAGCCGATATCCATCAGCCGCTTAATGTTAGTGGCCACCTCCCGTTTGAGATCTCCCTCCACCTTGAATTCCCGTTCTAGGATGTCCCGGAGGCGAACGACCTCTGCCTCGGTCAATTGATTGACGCGCGTATCCTTGTTAATGTTTGTCCTTTCAAGGATCTTGTTGGCAGATGGTCTTCCAATCCCGTAGATATAGGTGAGGGCAACCTCAATTCGTTTGTCCTTTGGGAGATCGACCCCAGCAAGTCGTGCCATAGCTCACTCCTCATTCTGAAAGTGCAAAGTGGAATGTGGAAAGTGGACAGGAAAGAACTCAACCACCTTCCACTGTCCATCTTCCAAGTTTAGCCTTGTCGTTGCTTATGCTTGGGGTTTTCACAGATCACACGAATGACCCCTTTTCGTTTCACGATTTTACATTTGTCACAAATTCTTTTAACCGAAGCCCTGACCTTCAAGGTTCTACTTCTCCCGGAAAATAATTCTGCCCCGACTGAGGTCATAGGGTGACAGTTCCACCGTCACCTTGTCCCCAGGCAGGATCTTGATGAAGTGCATTCTCATCTTTCCAGAAATATGGGCCAATATCTTGTGCCCATTTTCCAATTCCACTCGGAACATGGCGTTGGGAAGGGTCTCTAAGACCTTCCCTTCCACTTGGATCGCCTCCTCCTTTGGCATAGATACTCCATCCTACCCTTGGCCAGGGGTTCCGTCTAATAGACGCACGATTCGCTCAAACACCTCATCCTGTCCACCCACTCCAGGAATCGAGCGAAGACATTTCTTGAGCTGGTAATATTGGACAAGCGGAGCGGTCTGTCTCTCATATTCCTCCAGCCGCATTCGAATGGTCTCCTCCTTGTCATCTTCCCGTTGATACAGTGCCTTTCCGCAATGATCACAAATTCTTTCTCGCTTGGGCGGATGAAAGAGAACGTGGAACATTGCCCCGCAGTTCTTACACGTTCTCCTTCCGGTGAGCCGACGCACCAACTCTTCAGAATCCACGTCAATGCTGATGACGTGATCAATCGATATACCGACTTTCGCAAGGATAGCCTGAAGGGCCTCCGCCTGAACGATCGTCCTCGGAAATCCGTCGAGGATGAAACCCGGATTGCAGTCCGATCCCTTCAGACGTTCTTCGATAATTCCGATAACGACCTCATCCGGGACGAGCTGCCCTTGATCCATGAAAGTCTTGGCTTGCTTTCCTAGAGAGGTCCCCTCCTTTACTGCTGTCCTCAATATGTCCCCGGTGGAGACTTGAGGGATATGATAACGTTCGACGATTCTCTGTGCCTGAGTGCCTTTTCCCGCTCCAGGAGGACCTAAGAGGATAAGATTCATTTAACCCCTCATTGCAAATTGAAAATCGCAAAATGAAAACTTGAGAAAACGAATTTCACAGTTTGCAATTTGTCATTTGCATTCTGCAATTCTTCCTTCTTACCCTCGTCTTCCTTTCAATCTGCCTTTTTTCATCAACCCCTCGTAGTGTCTTGTCAGCATGTGGGCCTCAATCTGATTAACCGTGTCCAAGGCCACACCCACCACAATCAGCAGGGACGTTCCCCCGAAATAGAAAGAAACGTGGAATCGGCTATACAGGATGGTGGGCAAGACGCAAATGGCCGAGACATAGATCGCTCCTCCGAGCGTGATGCGAGTGAGGACTTTGTCAATATACTCCGCAGTCTTCTGCCCGGGCCGGATGCCGGGGATATATCCGCCAAACTTCTTCATATTCTCGGCAACATCGTTTGGGTTGAAGGTGACCGCAGTGTAAAAATAGCAGAAGAAGAAGATGAGTCCTACGTAGATGAGATTGTAGAGGAGTGCACTGGGCCCGAAATTCTGAAGAACCGACTGAATCCATGGATGTGCATCTAGAAGCGGCTTTGGCAGCAACCTGACAATCGTCAATGGAAACACCAGGATCGAAGAGGCGAAGATCGGAGGGATGACTCCAGAGGTATTCAACTTGAGCGGCAGATGGGTGCTCTGTCCTCCATAGACCCTCCTCCCCACAATCCGTTTGGCGTATTGGACAGGAAGCCTCCGCTGACCGGTTTCAACAAAGATAATCACCGCAACGACCAACACCATAAGGAGAATCAAAACCAGGACAGTGATAATGCCCATCTGTCCTACCTTGAAATACTCATAGGTACTGGCAACGGCAGTCGGCATTCTGGCAACAATCCCGGCGAAGATGATTAAGGAGATACCGTTACCAATTCCTCTCTCCGTGATCTGCTCACCCAGCCACATGATGAAGGCAGTCCCCGCAGTCAGGGTGATGACGGTCATGATCCGGAAGGACCACCCTGGAAGAAGGACAACCGGCTGACCACCTTGGGATATCCCCTCTAAGCCTGCAGCGATCCCAAATCCCTGGATCATGCTGAGTATGACGGTTCCATAACGCGTATACTGTACAATCTTCTTTCGGCCGATCTCTCCTTCCTTTTGGAGACGCTCGAGATAGGGGATCACCATGGTGAGGAGCTGGAGGATGATCGATGCAGTGATATAGGGCATGATGCCCAGGGCGAAGACCGAGAGCCTTTCCATTCCTCCCCCTGAGAACATACCGAAAAGCTCAAAGAGCGTTCCTTTGGCCTGGGCAAAGAAGGAAGCCAGGGCATCTCCATTGATCCCGGGAGTCGGAATGTGGACTCCAATCCTGTAAATCGCCAAAAAAAGGAAAGTAATCAGAATCCTGCGTTTCAGCTCGGGTATCTTAAAGATGTTCTGGGCCCCTGAAATCATGAGCCGATGACCTCCACTCTCCCAGAGGCAGCCTCTACCTTCTTAAGTGCAGCCTTGCTTACCTGGTGGACACGGATGGTCAAGGGATGCTGGAGCTCCCCGTCGGAGAGAAGCTTCACCTCTTCCCCTTTCTTCAAAAAGCCAGATTGGAGCAGGAGGTCAGGCTCTACCACCGAATCCCTCGGGAAACGATTGAGGTCTCCGATATGGATGATGGTGAACTGCTTTCTGAACGGGTTGCGGAACCCTCTTTTGGGAAGGCGCCTCTGGAGAGGCATCTGGCCTCCCTCAAAGCCAGCCTTGGTCCCCCTGCCGGCACGGGCATTCTGCCCTTTGGCTCCTCGGCAAGCGGTCTTGCCATGGCCAGACCCGATCCCTCTCCCAACCCGTTTCCTCCCCTTTCTTGCTCCCTTCGGAGGTTTCAGTTCTTCAAGTCTCATCCGTGTTCCCTTTCAGAAGATCCCTCAGTAACTTCCAACAAATGGCCCACACGATGAATCATCCCCCGAATTTCGGGCCGATCCGGTAAGGTAAGAGTCTGATTGAGTCGTTTCAATCCAAGACTCCGGATCGTCTTCTTTTGGTCGGCGGGGCGTCCGATCGCACTCCTCTTCCACGTAACCGTGAGTGTCTTCTCCACTTGATCGAGCCCCTTAGTTCTCCGCTGCTTTTTCACGCCTTCTTTCCAAGACCTCCTCAGCGACCTGCAGCTGGTTGATGCCTTGCAGGGTGGCTTTGATAAGGTTGTAAGGATTGGTCGATCCCAGGGATTTTGTCAGGATGTTCTGAATTCCCGCCGACTCGGCGATGGCCCTGACCGCAGCGCCGGCGATAACGCCTGTCCCCTCGGAGGCAGGCTTTAATAGAACCTTTGCTGCGCCAAACCTTCCCATCACTTCATAAGGGATCGTCTTGTTGACGATGGGAACATTGATCAAGTTTCGTTTCGCATGTTCAACCCCTTTTCGGATGGCCTCAGGAACTTCATTGGCCTTTCCCAACCCACTTCCCACATGGCCTTTTCCGTCCCCGACCACCACTAAGGCGCTGAAGCTGAATCGCCTACCTCCTTTCACTACTTTGGCCACCCGGTTGATATGCACAACCCGGTCGGTCAATTCCAACGTACTTGGATCAATCTTTGGCAATGTCTATACCTCCTGGATGTGATCGCACTAAAAGACCAAACCCCCCGTTCTGGCAGCCTCGGCCAATGCCTTGATTCTGCCGTGATAGAGATATCCATTTCGATCAAAGACCACTTTTAGGATTCCCTTCTCAAGGCATTTCTTTGCAAGCAGCTCCCCCACTTTCTTTGCTGCTTCCACATTCCCTGGATGACCCAGATTCTCCCGAAGCTCCGGGCTCAATGTAGAGGCACTAATGAGGGTCTTTCCAGTCGTATCCTCAATGGCTTGAGCATAGATATGCTGCAGGCTTCGAAAGATATTGAGGCGCGGCCGCTCAGCTGTTCCTGTCATACGGCTCCTTACCCTTTTCTTCCTCTTCAGCCGAGCCAATTCCTTTCTGTTCTTCAATGACGTCACTCCCTAAATTCTTACAGGTTCAAGTCTGAGAGTCTTCTTCTAACACTCTGAATACGACTGGCCTTGTTTCCGATCTTCACCTTTGCCTTCTTTTTCTTAAGCCTTGGTCTTCCCAACCTTCTTACGAATCCGTTCCCCAAGATAGCGTATGCCCTTTCCTTTATAAGGCTCGGGTGGTTTGATCGAACGAAGCTTGGCGGCAACAGTCCCTACCTGTTGCTTATCAATCCCTTTGATGGCGATCTGGGTCTGTTTTTCCACCTCGACCTGGATCCCTTTCGGAACCGGGAAGAGAAGGGGATGAGAGAATCCCAGAGTCAGTTTGAGGTCCCTTCCTTTAAGATCTGCTCGGAAGCCGATTCCGATGATCTCAAGCCGTTTCTCAAACCCCCGGGTGACTCCGGTAACCATATTGGCGACGAGACTTCGTATCAACCCTTGAAGGGCCCTAGAAGTACGCTCATCATCCTCACGGTGCACGAGTATCTTCCCATCATCTATTGAGACCGAGATCCCTCGAGGTAGATGGTGGGCGAGTTGGCCTTTGGGGCCGCTCACTTCCACCTTCGAGAAATCGGAGGAAACCTTGACGTCTTTCGGTAGTACGATCGGCATCCTTCCAATACGAGACATCTATTAACCCCATTTCAGATTTTAGGTTTTTCAATCAACAATCTACAATCTGAAATCTAAAATTTAATTTACCATACGTGACACAGGACCTCTCCCCCGACATTGGCCTTGCGGGCTGATTTATCCGTAAGGACTCCCCTTGGGGTGGATAAAATCGAGATACCCAGTCCGCTCATGACCGAGCGGATCCGGTCGCTTCCCACGTACACTCTCCGCCCTGGTTTGCTGATCCGCTTGATGCGGATAATCCCTTTTCGATTCGCATCATATTTTAGAAAGATCCTGATAACCTCGTCCTGGTGATCTTCGCTAACGACCTTAAAATTCTTGATAAATCCTTCCTCTTTCAGAATTTTCGCAATCTCTCGTTTCAGCTTGGAGGAGGGGACATCCACCTTTTCAAAATTCGCTTTAGACCCGTTCCGAATTCGTGTAAACATATCAGCTATTGGATCGGTCATGGACATAGCGGCCCCCCCCTTTTCACCAACTGGATTTGATCACCCCAGGAATTTCACCCCGAGACGCGTACTTCCTGAAACACAGCCGACACATATCGAATTTTCGGTAATAGGCCCTTGGCCTTCCGCAGAGAGGACATCGATGGTACCGACGGACCTTGAATTTCTGAGGCCTTTGGGCCTTGATCATCAACGACAGCTTCGCCAATTTCTTCCTCCTAAGAAATCCAGTTAATGGACCGAGGTTGAAGGTTCGAGAGGCTGAAAGCTTTTTGCCTCAGGCCTTAAGCCTCAATCCTTCAGTTTCTGAAGGGCATTCCTAATAGCCTCAGCAGCTCCTTTCCCTCTTCATCGGTCTCGGCAGTAGTTACAATGACGATGTTCATCCCTTTGACTTTCTCAATCTTGTCATAACGGATCTCCGGAAAAATCAATTGTTCCCGAATTCCCAGGGCATAGTTTCCTCTTCCGTCGAAGGACTTTCCAGAAAGACCCTTGAAGTCCCTCACCCTCGGTAGGGCCACGTTGACGAGGCGATTGAAGAACTCATACATCCTCTCTTTTCGAAGGGTGACCATGCAGCCAATCGGCATCCCTGTCCTCAATTTGAACTGCGCAATCGATTTTTTGGCCTTCGTGATGACCGGCTTCTGCCCTGCGATCTCGCCTAGCTCTTGAACGGCTGAGTCGAGGATTTTGATGTTTTGGATGGCCTCCCCCAATCCCATGTTGATGACAATTTTCTCCAGCTTGGGGACCTCCATCCTATTCCGGTAGTTGAATCGCTTCACCAATGCGGCGACAACTTTCTCTTGGTAGATTTCCTGCATTTTCGCCATCGCATCACCTACTTATCGAGGATTTCCCCACACTTCCGACAGAACCGTGCCTTCTTGTCCCCCTCCACGATACGGTGCCCAATTCGAACGGGCTTATTACACTTTTCACAGAGAAGCATGACATTGGAGATATGGAGCGGTGCCTCCTTTTCTAGAATCCCTCCTCGTCTCTGCTGACCGCGAGGCCGGGAATGCCGTTTGATGAAATTGATCTTCTCAACGATCACCTTCTCCTTCTCGGGAAGCACCTTTAGGACCCGGCCGCTTTTGCCTTGCTCCTTGCCATTGGTCACCATCACAAGGTCATTCTTTTTGATATGAAATTTCGGGACGCTCATTTCAGATTCCATTCTTCCGATCGCTACCCTGCCAGAAGTGGACAGTGGACAGGGTCGACAGGACTTTAAAGCACTTCCGGAGCCAAGGAGATAATTTTCATAAAACGTTTGGCCCTCAATTCCCGAGCGACCGGGCCAAAGATCCGAGTTCCGATAGGTTCTCCTTGCGGGTTAATGAGAACAGCAGAGTTATCGTCGAATTTGATGTAGGAACCATCGGAGCGTTTCACCTCTTTCCTTGCCCGGACGATGACCGCACGAACCACATCCCCTTTCTTGATCTTTGAATTTGGAAGGGCGTCCTTGACCGAAACGACGATAACATCACCCAAGGTTGCATACTTCCGACGCGAACCACCGAGGACCTTAATGCACCCCAATCTTCTGGCTCCTGAATTATCAGCGACTTCGAGGATACTGCGCATCTGGATCATCATGAACTCCATAACGGAAAGTAGTGGGTAGAACATGGAAAGTGGTCAACTCTTTTCTCTACCTTCCACGCTCTGCCTTCCCATCCGTTATGCGGCACGTTCAAGGATCTCCTTGACACGCCATCTTTTCTCTTTGCTCAGCGGACGGGTTTCGATCAGAAGGACCTTATCTCCTACGTGGCATTCGTTCTTGCCATCGTGGGCCTTCACCTTTGTCCTCTTCCGGATGTATTTTTTATAAACTGGGTGGAGGACCTGACGATTCACCATGACGACTACCGTCTTGTCCATCTTGTCGCTTGAGACCACACCCGTCAATGTCTTTCGTTTTCCTCTTTCTTCCATCGGCGTTATTTCCCTTTGTCCCGAGCCTTCTCCTTTAAGATTGTCTTCACCCGAGCGATATCTCGTTTGACCTGAGGAACCCGCATCACATTCTCCAATTGCCCTGTGGCATGCTGAAACCGAAGATTGAAGAGCTCCTCGCCGAGCTCCCTCTCTTTCTCAAGCAGTTCACCTTCACTGAAGAGGCGAAGATCCTTCGTCTTCATAGATGGCCCCCTCTCATGATGAACTTCGCACGGATAGGCAGTTTATGAGAGGCCAAAAGGAAGGCCTCCCTTGCCCTCTCTTCAGTAACACCTTCCATTTCGTAGAGAATTCGGCCGGGCCGGATGACCGCCACCCAATCTTCAGGCGGCCCCTTTCCCTTTCCCATCCGGGTCTCCGCAGGTTTCTTAGTAATCGGTTTGTCTGGAAAGATACGAATCCAGATTCGGCCGGTCCGTTTGATGAATCGTGTCATGGCGATTCGTGCCGCCTCGATCTGGCGACTTGTCAACCAGCCACACTCTGCGGCTTGGAGACCGAAGTCTCCGAAGTTGAGCCTATTCCCACGGGAGGCCACACCTCTCATCTTTCCCGTTTGTTGTTTCCGATATTTCGTCTTCTTCGGCATCAACATAATTAGTCACCTTAAAGGCTGAGGTTGAGGAGAAATTGGGTAAATCCTAAACCTTAGCCTTGACCTCAACCTGTCTTAGGCAGCTCTTTCTTCTCCCTCTTTGGTGGGAAAGACCTCTCCTTTGAAGATCCATACCTTGACGCCGATGATTCCATAAGTGGTCTTTGCCTCGGCCAGGCCGAAATCGATATCTGCCCGAAGCGTGTGGAGAGGAACCCGGCCTTCTCGATACCATTCCCTCCGGGCCATCTCTGCCCCTCCCAGCCTCCCGGCACTAGAAATCTTAATTCCCTTTGCCCCCAGCTTGAGGGCGGAAGTGACCGCTTTCTTCATCGCCCTTCGAAATCCCACCCGTCTCTCCAGCTGGAGTGCTACATTCTGAGCAACCAATTGGGCATCGATCTCCGCTCTCTTGACCTCCTGGATATTGATGAAGATCTCCTTCTGGGTCATTTCTTGGAGTTCCCTCTTAAGGTTCTCCACCTCTGCTCCCTTTTTCCCGATGATGATTCCGGGCCGAGCGGTATAGATCGTGACCTTGGCTTTCTTAGCCTTACTGGCGGCTCGCTCAATCTCAATCTTGGAGACTCCAGCATGGTGAAGCTTCTTCTTCAAATGGTTACGAATCCGAATGTCTTCGATGAGGAGCTGAGGATAATCCTTCTCCGCATACCATCGGGAGTCCCAAGTCTTGATAAGTCCCAATCGAAACCCAATCGGATGCACTTTCTGTCCCAAGGTTCCTCCTCCCTTACCCTTCGTCTAAAACGATGTGGATATGGCTTGTTCTCTTCCGGATCGTGGTTGCCCTTCCCAAGGCCCTCGGCTGAAACCGTTTCATTGTCGGCCCTTGATCCACCGTGATTTGCTTGACATAGAGGCGATCCACATCCATCTTTTTTTGAGTGGCATTTGCAACGGCCGATTTCAAGAGTTTGATAATGATCTTGGCCGCTGCCTTTTTTGTGAAGCTCAAGAGATTCAAGGCCTCTTCCGACTTTTTGCCCCGTATCAGATCAGCCACCAATCGAGCCTTTCTGGGCGCTATCCGAACAAACCGCAGTCTTGTCCTCACTTCCATTTTTCAGCAACCCTCGATTATGCTGCCTTCCCCTTGATTTTCGTCTTTCGGTCTCCAGCATGGCCGTGGAAAGTCCGGGTCGGCGAGAACTCCCCGAGCTTATGCCCGACCATCTCCTCTGTGACGAAGACCGGAATGAACTTCTTTCCGTTGTGAACCGCGAAGGTCAACGCCACCATTTCAGGAATGATGGTGGATCGCCTGGACCAGGTCTTGATCACTTTGCCTTCCTTTGTTCTTCGGAGTTCCTCCACCTTTTTCAGTAAATGGGCGTCCACAAAGGGCCCTTTCTTAATTGAACGGGCCATCAATCTCTCCTCTTCAGAATATATTTGTCGGTCATCTTATTCTTTCGAGTCTTCTTCTCTGGCACCCCCCACGGTGTGCAGGGGTGTCTTCCTCCTGAGCTCTTTCCTTCACCTCCGCCCAAAGGATGGTCGATAGGATTCATTGCCACTCCACGAACGGTCGGTCTCCAGCCTAACCATCGATTTCTTCCCGATTTTCCCAGCGAGATACTCTCATGCTCGAAGTGGCTCACCTGACCGATGGTGGCATAACAATTCTGGAGGACCAGTCGAACTTCACCCGAGGGGAGTTTAATATGGGCATATTTCCCCTCCTTCGCCATCAGTTGACCATAGCCACCTGCGCTGCGGACGATCTGGCCACCCTTTCCCACCTTCAACTCGATATTATGAATCAGTGTGCCCGTCGGGATGTTTCGGAGAGGGAGAGCATTGCCCGGTTTGATGTCCGCTGTCGGGCTTGCAATCACCTGATCTCCCACTTTAAGCTGATCCGCGGCGAGGACATAACGTTTCTCCCCATCCAGGTAGTGAAGCAGGGCGATACGGGCAGATCGGTTAGGATCGTATTCAATGGAGGCCACTCTGGCCGGAATATCCCTTTTATCCCGCTTGAAGTCGATGAGTCGGTATTGACGTTTATGCCTCCCTCCTCTGTGCCATGCAGTGATTCTTCCGTAGCAGTTTCTTCCGCCGGTCTTCTTTAGCGGGAGAAGGAGGCTCTTCTCCGGCGTAAAAGAGGTGACCTCCTCGAATGTAGCTACTGTCTGAAACCTTCTCGCCGGTGAGGTTGGCCGAAACTTTTTGATACCCATCACTTAACTCCTAAATAGAATTCAAAATGTCAAAGCTCAGATGCCAAATCAAATTCTAAATTCCAAAGTCAAGCCTTTTCGATTTCGAACTTTAGCACTCATTTGACATTTGGTCCCGCCTCGGCGGGATTGAAATTTGAACTTCACTCTTTTTATTAGGCTCCTTCGAAGAAATCGATCCGATCCCCTTCTCTCAGGGTGACAATGGCCTTCTTCCAATCAGACCTCTTCCCGAATTTTCTTCCCAATCGTTTCACCTTACCCAAAACATTGCAGGTTCGTACCTGAATGACCTTCACCTTGAAGAGACGTTCGACAGCCGACTGGATCTCAACCTTATTCGCATCTCGGTCAACCTCGAAAGCATATTGATGATCCATCTCTTTCTGTCGGGTGCTTTTTTCAGTAATCAAAGGCCTACGAATGATCTTCTGTGCTTCCTTCATGGTGTGAGCACCTCTTGGATCTTTTCGACTACCGGACTGAGTAAAATCATGTGTTCATGATTCAAGATATCATAGACATTCAGGCCTTCGTAAGAAAGAACCTCCACCTTAGGGATATTCCGAGATGATCGCTCTAAGAAAGGGTTCTTTTCATCCGTAACGATAAGGGCATCTTTGACTTGAAACCTTCTCAGGACTTCAAGGACCTGGCGGGTTTTAAACCCTTCCAGTGGAAAACGGTCTAAGAGAATCAGTTTCCCCTCCTGACGTTTCAAACTGAGAGCTGCCCTCAGTGCTGCCCTCTTCTGCTTTTTGGGAAGACTAAAAGAGTAGTCCCTCGGCATGGGGCCGAAGATAGTTCCCCCACCTCTCCAGAGAGGAGACCGTCGAGACCCTGCCCGGGCCCTCCCGGTCCCTTTTTGTCTCCAGGGTTTTGCCCCTCCTCCTCGGACAAGGGCTCTATTCTTGGTGGTGGCAGACCCTTGCCTTCTTGAGGCCAACTGCATTCGGACAACTTCATAGAAGAGGTCAGATTTGACCTCTGCACCAAAGACCCGGTCATCCAGTTCCCTATCGCTCACTTTCTGATTTCCAATGTCATAGACGGCTAATGTCGTCATCCAGTCCTCTTCCTTAAGCCGATGAGACAGCAGAACCTTTCCTCTTGGTGGCACTGCAAATCAATACCCGCCCACGAGGGCTTCCGGGAATTCCTCCCTTGAGAAGGATAAGATTCTGATCTTCTTTGACATCCACAACCTTGATATTTTGAAGGGTCACCCTCTGATTCCCATGGTGCCCTGGCATCTTCATTCCTTTAAAGGTATGGTGAGGAAATGTTGCTGAACCCACAGAACCTCCATGACGGAAATATTCGTGTGTTCCATGAGATCCAGGGGAACCGTGAAATCCGTGGCGTTTGATGACTCCAGTAAAACCTTTTCCCTTACTGAGCCCAGTCACATCGACGATATCTCCTGGCTTAAAGAGATCCAGGGTTATCACCTGGCCCAATTCATATCCCTCCACGTCCTCCACACGAAACTCCTTCAAATGATAAGTAGGGGTCACTCCTGCCTTCTTGAAATGGCCGGAGATGGGTTTGTTGACCCGTCGCTCGTTCTTCGGAAGGAAACCGAGTTGGATGGCGTTATAACCGTCCCTTTCCTTCGTCTTTTTCTGGATCACCGGGCAAGGGCCGACTTCGACCACGGTCACCGGGACAACTGAACCGTCCTCGAGGAAGATTTGAGTCATGCCTATTTTTTTTCCGATGATTCCCAGCGTCTCTTTCATTGACTTCCGCCCAAATCCTTCCTTCCCCTTTTAAAAGCGGTAGGCAGGTAGTTACAGCTTGATCTCTACGTCGATCCCTGCTGCGAGATCGAGTTTCATCAGTGCGTCAACGGTCTGTTGAGTCGGCTCCAGAATATCGAGAAGGCGCTTGTGGGTCCGGATTTCAAACTGTTCTCTCGATTTCTTGTCGACATGGGGAGACCTCAGCACGCAATACTTGTTGATCTTCGTCGGAAGAGGGATGGGACCCACCACACTGGCACCCGTTCGCCGAACGGTATCGACGATCTCCGCAGTTGACTTGTCGAGAAGTCGATGATCATAAGACTTCAAGCAGACCCTGATCTTCTGAGTTGTCATTTTGTTAACCTTCCTGCCTACTCTATGATATCGCTGATGACGCCAGCACCCACGGTTCGGCCCCCCTCCCGTATGGCAAACCGCAACTCCTTCTCCATGGCTATGGGTGTGATCAACTCCACCGTCAAACTCACATTGTCCCCTGG
>JBEKDJ010000027.1:0-25496 GCA_050014415.1 Thermodesulfobacteriota bacterium
AGAGAATAGAAAGTACGCTACAAGTCAAGAACAGCGAATTGTCTTGACAGGGATAGAGGAAAAATGATAATGGAAAACAGCTCGTAACTAACTATTATCAAAAGAAAAAGCAGAATATGTTACGTATAGCACCTACAAGCCTTCACACTAAGGCAACTTTTGAAGTTGATGATTACGGGTAGAAATAAAGCATTAGAATTAACTATAAGAAGCTCCCTGGCCGTAGGATAATTGCTGGCACACCACTCAAGAAATCTCTTTTCGATTAAAAACCCAAAGAGCCGACCCTGAGAACTCCAGGAGGTCAAATCCAAATAATCAATCCTCCCGTCTTTCAATCTCTTCAGAACCTCTACCTTATTCTCCTGAAAGAGGATCACTTCCCCCTTCCCCCTCGCTTCCCTCCTGGTAATGGCTCACACTTTGGCCCGCCGATCTTTCTCAACTCCTTCTCGGTCTCCCGACTTACCTTCACCCAGGCAGCCATGGCCTTCATGAACCTCCACCAGGCCAAGGCCCGTTTGCGCCAGTATTCCACCTCCCCTTTGCGCACATAGCGATGTCGACTCTCCCTTTGGACTGAGGCAGAAAGATAATAAACCAGAGGACCACCTGGCCTTAACCTTCGGGGCATAAAAGAAGCCGCCACCATTCAGAATAGCCCCGTGGCGATCCGCTCGAATCGTGCCCATTTCCGAATTAAAAGGCTGACCTTTTTCCGATCAAAGGAAAGAGATTTAAGATTCATAACACCTATTATATATTAGGTGTTATGAATCAAGAAAAAAATATAAGGGATTAACATCTTATACTACTTTATTCTCTACCCCCTCGCGTAACTCCCTTCCATACACTCCTTCACAGGACCTACTCCTTGTGTCTGAATTGAAGTGGATATCTAAATTCTTTTTAGCTTCCAAAGTAGGCCAGATAAAGCTGTTTTTGAAAAGTATCAAAAAGGAGAAGGGTTCCGGTAGGGAGAGATAAATTGGTTTTTAAGTTTCTCTATTTCCTTTTTGAGTTTTTCAATCTTCTCATCAAATTTGAGAAACAGGACACTTGAATTGCTTGCTTACCAACTACCTTATATATAGGATCTAGAGCTCTCTGAATGTCCTTATTCGTCCCATTTTTTAACCACCTAGAAAAGCTTTTCGGACGCTTTCATCGTTTATTATTTCATGGGTTTTACCTGCCAGAATTATCTTGCCTACTTCCAATGCGTACAATATATCAACTAGGTTAAAGGCTAGTCCTGCATTTTGTTCTACTAAAAGGATATCAATGCCCTCTTCATTTATTTCCTTTATCACAGTAGCTAAAGTATCCACTACTATTGGAGCTAGTCCAAGTGAAGGCTCATCCAGAAGGAGCAACTTGGGGTTAGCCATTAGCGCTCGAGCAATTGCCAGCATCTGCTGTTCCCCACCGCTTAAAGTCTCAGCCCGTTGATTTTGTCTTTCCTGTAATCTTGGAAAACGCTGGAAGTTCTTCTCCATGTCTTTCTTGATACCAATCTTATCGTTCCTCAGGTAAGCGCCAATTCTCATGTTTTGTATTACACTCATATATGGGAAAAGCCGCCGTCGCTCAGGGATTTGGACTATGCCTAATTGCACAATTCTATGTCCCGGCATGCCGTCTATCCTATTATTTTGGAACCATATTTCACCCGACGTTATAGGTAATAACCCGGAAATCGCTTTCAAAATAGTGCTTTTACCAGCTCCATTGGCGCCAATCAGCCCGGTTATTGAGCCTTCAGCTACCTCTAATGTTAAGCCCTTAATGGCTTCAGCTTTACCATAGTGAATCTTGACATCATTCAGTCTGAGTGTAGAGTCTTTTGGTTCCAAGGTAAGCCTGAATCACCTCCTTATCTTTCTGCACTTCTTCAGGTGAACCTCGGGCAATTTCCATCCCAAAGTTCAATACCACTATTCTGTCACAAATTCTCATAACTGCTTGCATATCGTGTTCGACTAAAAGAATGGCTGCTCCTTGTTTCCTTATCTCACCGATGATCTCCAGAGTCCCGTCAACTTCCGCAGGGTTCATCCCTCCCAGCGGCTCGTCCAACAATAGCACTTTGGGGTTAGCGGCTAGGGCAATGGCTATTCCCAGTAATTTTTGGTGGCCGTGAGAAAGATTACGGGCAATTTCATTTTTCTTATCATCCAGTCTCATGAATTTCAGAATGTGTCTTGCATATTCGCCTGTGTTCCGGTTTTTTTTACGATATCCGGAGGTGTCAAATGCAGCTTCCCATAAGCCAATCCCGGCATATAAATAAGAAGCCGTTACGACATTCTGGGTGACGCTGAAATTGTGGAATATCCTATCAAGTTGAAATGTCCTCACGACTCCATGCTTGGCTATCACATGGGGTTTTTGGCCGGTAATATCTTTGCCATTAAATATGACTTCCCCTTTGGTGGGTTGCAGATAACCCGTGATCAGATTAAAAACAGTGGTTTTTCCGGCCCCATTCGGACCAATGATACCGACTATTTCTCCTGAATTAACATTCAGATCAAGATTACTGACGGCCTGCACCCCCTTGAAATTTTTTGTTAGCTTTTTAATTTCCAGCATGTGGCTCAGCCCTTCCCCGGTAAAACATTCTTATCAAGGGTTTAATTTGTTGAGGCAACTCGACCATGCCTTTGGGTAGTAAGAAGACCACGAGATATAATACGGCTACGAAAACTAAAGGCTGGTACTCCTGGAATACCCGTGATACTTCGGGAAGAAGTGTGAGAACGAATGCCCCGATAACAGCCCCTATAAATCGATCCGTCCCCCCGACGATCATATAGATTAATAAATAGATGCTGTGGAAAAGACCGAAAGAGTCAGGGTTTAGAATTCCCCAATAGTGGGCATAAAAGCCTCCTGCCAAGCCGGCAATAAAACAACCGATACAGAAGATGATCGCCTTGGATCTTGCTACATTAATACCGATGCTGGCAGCCAGAGACTCATCTTGCGAAATGGCTTTTAAGGTCATGCCGATATAAGAGCGGTCCAGACCGTAAAGAAAAAAGAGCACAATGACCATCAGTATCAATACAAAATATAAATTCGGCAGTTTGCTATTGAAATCTATGACCATCCCCAATACGGTTGCAGTCCCAAAAGAAGGGATATTCATGATGCCGGTAGTGCCGCCGGTGAGCGACCTCCATTCCGATGTCACCAGAGTCACTACGATTCCAAAAAACATAGTCAACATGGAGAAATAGAGCGTCTTAACTCTGGTAATAGGATAGGCGATTATCCCGGCCACCCCCAGGGCGGTTAATCCTCCTATGAATATGGAGAGATAGGGCGAAAGCCCCAACTTCATCGCTATGATGGCCGAAGTATAAGCTCCGATACATTTAAATCCAGCGTGGCCTATGGATACCTGACCCGTTATGGCGATGGCGCGCAGACTGCTGGTTAAAATAATGTTGATCACACTGAGGATAAGAATATGCAGGTAATACTCGCTTTTAATGAATACGGGTATGACGAAGGCGAGTAAAATCAAAAATAGATAACCCCAATTTTTACTCAGTTTCATTATTAATATTTCTCCAATGGAATTGGATCTGTTTGCACGTGGCTATACCTAAGCCATAGTAAACGACTTAAAAAAGTAGTCATTGCGAGGAGCGAAGCGACGTGCCTGCACTCCGAAGTGCTTTACCTAACCTCGGGTTGCTTTACCTTTCCGGCACGCAGGCGTGGCAATCCCATGAGATTGCTTCACTTCGTTCGCAATGACAATCTAAGGCATGTCAACATATCTGAGTCGCTCACTATAAACCCTTTTGGATATTTTCTACTCATGGCCCAAAAAGCCCTGGGGCTTTACTATCAGAATGAGAACTATAATGGAAAAACCAATGATGGATGCCACAGTGGTATTCGATCCGAGAGGGATCAAACCGTCAATTAAACCCAAGAGCAAGCCTCCGATGACAGCTCCCCAGATACTGCCCAGACCGCCGAGAATGATGACTGCAATACCTTTTTCCATGGCATAACTTCCCATAACTGGTTGTACCCCGAATATAGCTCCCATCAGACCACCGGCTATGGCTGCCAAAGCGCAACCTATAGCCATGCTCACCATAGAAACACGGTTAACATCTATCCCCTGCAGGGTAGCCGCTTCTATATCCTGGGAAGTTGCGATCATCGCTTGCCCCATCTTGGTCCCGCGAATAAATAGAAAAAGGACAAGGACCAGAATAATGCCTGTGATGACCGACAAAGCTCTTTCCCAGGGTATTTTTATATTCCAGATATTCAAAACACCGGGTATCGTCGTGGGAATCCACTTGTCTTGAGTGCCAAAACCTATCGCTGCAATGGTTTGCATAAGCAAAATGAGCCCGATCGCGACAATGATACTCCCATCAATCTGCCCCCGGAACCGGCGGAATAGTAGTTTCTCAAGGATGACTCCAACCAGACCCATCACAAGAGCTGCTAATAGTAGGGCGACAAAAACGTTCAGCCCCAAAACGACAGCTATCCAGTAAGTGCAATAAGCTCCGAGCATATATATTTCGCCATGGGCAAATTGCACAATCCGCATAATGCTGAAAACAATTGTCAAACCCAGTGCAACGAGAACATAGATCCACCCCATCACCAAACCGTTAAATATGCCTTGCCAAATGGTTTCCATCTCGTTAGCCCTAAGGTAGCGCCTTACAAATAAACTGAATAAAAAGAGCAAGAGAAGGTCGGGCGGGGGTCATCGGAATTGATGACCGCGTAAAGCAATGGAGATACTTCTGCCCGACCTGAACTCCGTAACTTACAGAACTTGGTTACGAGACACAACACTATCTTCTCTGATTTTTATCCTGAGCATATGATTTTTTATTCTGTAAATCGTGGAGCGCCTGGCACAGCATCTCGTAAGGGTGATTTCACCGGTGTGATCTCGGGTCCATCCGGAACAATCGGTAAGAGTAAATGAGATGGAAATTTATTGCCATGGTAAATAAGAATCTCATTTTTCAGCGGCGACAAAGGTCTTTCCACATACCGGGAAGAGCTGTCCCAGGTGGAGTAGAGAGCGTCATCACATTCGATTTTTAGCCATATCCTACATCCTTTTTTAAAGGTCTTAAATATAGGCTGGAGCTCAATCTGAAACTCATATACCGTATTTGGCTTCAAATCAACCGGTTTCTGGAAAGAATGCCACGGCATCCCAGGCTTGGACATATTTTCATCGAGCTCTCTGAATTTGGCTCTGAGGCAACCCCAGCTCCAAATCTGGACCTCACGTGGCGTCCATGGGTCAGTCACTTCAGGTTTGATTTCAGGATTCCCCGTTACAGGATTAAGAGGAACGCCGCTCGAGGCCATCTCCCCCATCTTTACAAAAAATGACCAATCCGTTGTGACTTCTTCCGTCGTCGAAGCGTACAAAGTAAGACTGACCGGACCCCACACTCTTAGGTCCTCTTCAAGAGGGGATGATGTATAAACTACAAAATGGGGTCGGTCAGCTTCGCTGGAGCTCAACTCGGCATCTGATTTTCTTTTTTTTCTCTGATCAAGGAATATTCCATAGGATGCTATCATTTGGGTATTCAAACCGATGTTATAAAAGACCTGCGGTTTTTCTTGTCCCTCTCCCTGCGCCATACTGATTAACCCAAATTCTGTCGGCGCAGTTTTTCCGTGAAGGTAATATTTTTCCCATTTTGTCCATGCCAGCGGGTATTCATTCTCATGCCGCCATTGACCGGTACCATTATCATAAATGGCTATCTCCGGCTCATCCATCATACCCGTGTCAATCCCCTTCAACCAGTAGTCCAACCATCTGAGAATATACTGGTTAAAAGCCGTGGTTTCAAAGATCCATGGTTGGTAATTCTCACCCGTCCATGGCGTGATGACCAGTTTCTTTGGAGATTTTATACTTCCATACGATCTCAAATGGTAATAAGCGTGCAACCGGTTGGGTGTACTCACCACATTCAATACAGCGGACTTTATCTTTTCTATTTTTTTCCAGCCGCCGCCGTGCTCCCACCAGAACGGTCCGTCTTCGTTGTTCGAAAAAATTCCTGTGATGACATTCATAGGTAATTCCTTACCTGGAATAGGTCCTGGCCAGATGGCTCCCTGTGTGATCGTTGAGACCAAGTGCAGGACAAAAGGTCTGCGTAAAACGCCTCCGGGATAGCAAAGACCTCTATAATTATCCGTTGTCGCAAGCACGACCAGGGCTTTCAGGTGGGGAGGGTTCAGCGGAGCCGTTGTCCATTGCATGACGCCGTATCCGGATGCCCCCATCATAGCCACATGGCCGCTACACCAGGGCTGCCTGGCTATCCACTCTATCATATCGTAGCCGTCCTGAGCCGCCTTGGCGCCATGAAACGAAAATTGGCCTTGGGAAAAGCCGATGCCTCTTTCAGCGGCTTGCACGCATACGTATCCATTCGGACAATAGAATGCCGGCTTGGCACTCTCAAAAAATCGTTCTTTCTGGAACGGCGAATATGCAAAGATTGCGGGCCACGGTCCTTTTCCATCAGCTGGTTTATAAACGTCGAGGGCAACCTTTACACCGTCTCTCATCCGAACCATGACGTTTTTCTCGAGAATAACTCCAGCAGGCAGAGGGTCAGAATAAATGACATCATAATTTTTTCTTTTCATGATCTTCCTCTAAGATTAAATTTTAACGATTCCCCAAGACGGCATAAGGTTAAGGGAGGGCAGCGTTCAGACCGGCGAGGCGACCAAACGTCCAGGCCCGGCTATGAGTGAGTCCCGGCACGGTGGTCGGATACGCACTTCCGAAGAAAGACCCGGAGACATTCCCGGCCGCATACAGTCCTGGAATGATATTCCTCTCTGTATCCAGTACCTGTAGCTTAGTGTTGACCTTTAAGCCACTCAGGATCACCATATACCGAACCTCCATTTTACAGGCATAAAACGGTGGCTTCTCTATCGTTGTCAACCGGTCAGGATGTTTGCCAAAATCAATATCCTTCCCATGGCGCGCAAGCTCGTTGTATCTTCTCACGGTAGGATTCAAGGTCTCAATGGGGACATCCATCTTTTGCACCAATTCTTCCATCGTCTGCGCTGTCAGCACATTTCCTTTGTTGATTGCCTCGTCAAGCTGCTTCGGATCCCACAAGTACGTCGGCGGCCCCATGTTTTTACAGCACTGGCTCTTCATTTTCGGCCACTCCTGGTCATACTTGGCATCCCATATTGCCCATGCGACCTCACCCGGCTGTCTCAAGATCTGGTTACATTCGTAACCCCAGGGCAGATCTTCGTTCATGAATCGTTCTCCATGGAGGTTCACATAGAGCCATGGCTGGCGGGCCATATTAAAAAGTCCCTTCTCACTCCAGACCGTCCAATCGAAAAGCATCGCGCAGTGATGGGGGTCATCCACAGCGGCACCGACCCGTAGGCCCATTTTGAGACCGTCGCCGGTGTTTAGACCACCTTCATAAGCGCACTTAAGACGGCCTAACGCTCGCCAGTCGCAATATTTCTTAACCATCCGCCGATCACTCCCATAATCCCCGGTACAGAGCACCACCGCCCTGCTCGCATTGAACTGGATGTAATCACCTTCCGGGGTTTGAGCGATGACTCCTGTGACTCTGCCTTTTCCTTCCCTTAACAATTGTACGGCTGGAGTATTGAAATGAGACTCAACCCCTCGTTCCCGTCCATTCCTTAAAAGCATTTCAGCCAGGGTCTCTTGATACTTGGGAAGGAAGACATGAATGGTGGGGTAATTTGGGAAATACCAGGACTTGGTCGTCGGATCTAAGACGACTTTTATCCCTGCTGCCTCTGCTATATCGAGAAGCCAGTCCATGACCGTGCTACAGTTGTCAGCCCATAGTTTGACCAGCTTCTGGTCACTCCTGTAGGATCCGAACTCCATGATCGTGGAGATCACTTGATCCGGGTCTATTTTAATCCCGGCTTGTTTTTGCAGTCTGCTGCTGAGGGCGGCATTATGAAGGCCGCGGAAGTTGTAAGTGGCTCCCTTTTCAAGTAAGACGACCTTGGCCCCTGCCTCAGCAGCCGAAAGCGCCGCGGTCAGTCCGGATATTCCAGCACCTGCGACAACGACATCAGCCGTTATCCTCTTTTTAATCTTCTTTGAAAAAATCGTTAGTGGGGAAACCTCAACACCTCCCTTTTCGGCAAGAGTTCAATTCTTGAAGGAATCTAATTCCTGAAACAACTCAGCTTATTTAAATAGGCGATTGTATATTTGACAAACCCAAAACTAAAGTAAATCTCCCTGTATGAATGATTGTTCGGCCTTCTTGTGTGCTTCAATTACAAAAGGAATTTTGGGTTTCTTTCCGTTCAGTATGTCTTCAATGGTTAAAATCTGTATTTTAGGGTAGTCCTTCTTCCCAAGTTTAGAGATGTAATAACCCTTTAAAATGGCTTCTTTTCTCATTGGCTCAGTTGCCTCTTCAAGCGTAACAAAAACGCCGATTTCGGCCTTTTCCCTATCTATTACATGGCTCAAATCTCTTATGTCCTTAACCCCTACGTGTCCGCTTTTTACCTGAACTACCGCTTTATTTACCTTTTCTTTTTCTTCTTGGAAATAAATATAGGCGTCTATGCCGGTGTCTGCTCCCTTTTTCTTGTCGCCATACGGTCGAGCGTCAATTAACGATGCCGCCCACCATTGGAATTGATAACGGTTATTAATGGCCAGTTCTTGAGCACCGGTTAAGTCTTCTGGTTCACCAATCACTTTATAATCTTTCTTCGGTTCTAAATTAAACATTTCTTTCAAACGCCACTTGATAAGATTTATAGCAAGATGAGTAATGTCAATTCCTATCCAATTCCGTTCTAATTTTTCCGCTACTGCAATTGATGTTCCACAACCACAAAATGTGTCCATTATTATATCATCTTTGTTAGACGAGGATTTAATTAATCTTTCCAATAAGGCTTCTGGCTTTTGTGTCGGATAACCTAACCTTTCTCTCGTAGCTGATTGTATAGCCGATATTTCCCATACATCTCTAATAAGAGCATCACGATATTGCCTACCATCTTCATCCAACTTAAAATCATCTTTACCGAATCCGTATTTATGTTGCATATAAGAACGTTCGGTCTGATAATTGAAGGTATATTTATTGGTCTTTGAATAAAACAAAAGAACATCATGTTTTCTTGACCAATGCCGTTTAGTGGCTCCTTGAGTTCGATAGGCCCAGACCACTTCATTGATAAAATATTTCTTACCGAAAATTGAGTCCATCAAAATTTTAAGGTAGTGACTTGTAGTTGGATCGCAATGTAAATAAATTGAACCCGTGTCCTTTAAAGTGCGTCGCATTTCGATCAGCCTGATACACATCATGGTCAAATAGGCCATTACGTCATTAAGGCCGATAAACTGCTTAAAGGCTCCCATCATCTCTATCACTTTAGCAGGGGCAGTTCTGATTATCTCTTGAAATGTGGCTTCTGTCTCTTCAGTCCAGTGCCAGGTGTCCTCAAATGCGGTTATCTGCGCCTCCGATACCTTGCCGGTGGGTTCTTTAAAAAGTAGGTTGTAATCTGCTTTGGAATTAAAGGGGGGGTCAAGATAGATTAGATCAACTGTATCATCCTTGATATGTTCTCTTAAAATGCGGAGGTTATCCCCATAGTATAATGTATTCATTTTCTCTTACTTTTCTTCTTTGATTTAGGTTCTGGTTTGACTTTTAAAAGATCGGACAGGACTTCTTCAAATGGCATTCCTTTGAAACAAAGAAGACTATTATTTCTATCCTTTATTTTCTTCTCGTCCTTTATTTTTGGTTTCATGTTGATTCCGGTAGTAATCCAGGTACAATTCCTTGACGATACTCATCTGGGAGAAGAGATGTTTCATGAGGATGAATTATACGGATTCCAAGTTTAACAACTTCTTTTGCGCGGGAAAGAATATTCTTATCATTAGTCACAAATTCAGAACATCCCATTTCTAATGAAGATGCTATATGTAATGAATCTGCCCCTTTGAAGGCAAGATTATAGGTCCATCTCAAATTTCTGGCCTTGTCCGCAATTACTACTGTGTCTTGTACGAGGAAAACAAATTGTCCTGAAGTCAATATGGATTTGAACAGTCGCTGTACCTTGTCATCATAAACACCATCAACGTGTTGGCATTCAGCAATGGTTAATATCGCCGTAAATACTTGTACCTCGCCGTCACGATGAGCCTCTAATAGCTTCTTACAAAACCATACGTCGTTATCTGATGTTTTTGGAAGAGTACCAACGGAATTCTTTGCCATATCTATAAAACAGGTAGAATCCATGTAAAGCTTCGACTTAGTCATTTCGACCCCGAATTTGATCTATAAATTCCTGCGTCGAAAGGTGGCCAGTCAGATGTGGACAAGAACCAAAAAATTCTTCAAATTCCTTGTCAGATAATTCCTCGGCAACTTCAATGTATTGCATGACCATTTGGTCTATTGTACGGTTGACCAAATCAGTTTTTATCGATCCATGAACGTGCACGACTTTCGCCTCTTCCTGAAGTGCCTTTACTAGTTCAGGATATTGCTTACTGGAATATATACACTTAATTAGATTGTCTGTAGAGAGTTCTCTTATGAAAAAATGGCGTGGAGAAGATCCCATAAAAACCGAATGGATTACTCCTTGGACAGAACCATAGGATTCAACTGGTCCCTGTATCTCCCCGATGATCGTGGGAAGATCTCGTTTGGACAAAGGTAATATCTCGGCTGTCGGAACTTCAAGATTCTTATAAACGCCGAATTCAATTATTTCGTCCTCATCAAGTTGTTCTGCGATCCTTGCATATTGGTATCGAGTATTACTGCGAACCGATGGAGCAGGCTTACCACGACGAATATCATCAAAGGTAGTCGCAAATTGTATGGCCTTATTCGGTTCAACTGGAGGAATGTACTCAATGTTATATCCAAGCGAACCACTTTGAAAATCCATCCCCAACCATTGCTTTCTATCCCCTGGGAGTTCTATGTCGTCAGCAAGCATTCTAAGAAACATTTCCGTCTCTTTAACAATTGCTCCTAACTTATGTAAAGGAATACCTATCCGCCCCTTGTTTAACAGCACTGGAATACGAATTTTAGCCATTTTCGACCTCTTTAGCTTGTCCCTGCAAAGCTTGATGAATCCCGATACATAAGCCTCTTACCTTTACTATTTTGGATGGCTTCTATAGTGCTTTCACCATCATCTTTATCTCTTCGATTCCATCTAAAATCAAATTCACTTAAATAGCGTGGCATGTGCTCTTTGCTTACATGATGGAAGGTTCCGAGAATTCCCCTCTTTAAAAGAGAGAAATAGGATTCCGCAAAATTCACATGGACAATACCGCGTACATATTCTTTCTTTCCATGTTCTACCGTGGAATGCTTTGCTACCTGTTTTTTAAGTCCATTATAAGCCTTAAATTCATCAGTCATAACGTGGGCAGTTTCAATGACATTATCTTTGATCAGCTTCTTTAGCGTCTTACCCCTGACATTATCAACTACAAAAGACTTAGTATCACCATCCCGTTGGATCAAAGAAAATACCTTTGTCTTGTTTTCTGCCCCACGTCCTCTTTTTCCGTGCGCTTTTCCACCAACGTAGGTCTCATCGGCTTCAACAATACTGGAAAGTTTTTTAGATAAAGGAGATTGAGTCATGGCAAATCGGATTCTATGTCCCATGAACCATGCGCTTTTATAGGTGATCCCCAACATTCTATGAAGCTGAAAAGCAGACATACCCTTTTTACTGGAGCAGATCAGGTAAATTGCCATCAACCATTTATGCAAGGGAATATGACTGTCTTCAAAAATGGTTCCAACGGTGACAGTAAATTGCTTTCTACAAACCTTGCATTTCAATAACCCTTTGCGCCCATGATTACCAAAATTTCCATTAGGAGTCAAGCGATATATTTCCCGACATCCGCAGCGAGGACAAACGGGACCATTAGGCCAACGTAACCTTTCTATTAATTCCCTTGCCGCTTCCTCATTTCCAAAGCGTCCCATTATTTCCGTCAAATCGATCTTTTTCTTTTCCATGACTTCACCCTCCATTTATGATATAAATATAACATACGGAAATGGGTTTGTCAAGTATATAATCGCCTTTAAATAATTCGTCCGGTTAATCCGGATCAAACAACCATTCTTCTTATGGTGCCCAGGGGTCAAACCACCTTACGAATTCTACCTGCCCGTTTCGCATCCGGCTTATGGGACAAGGTCTGAACACCATATGGTTTATGCCGAAAGTCTTCGCGCCTCCCATTTTAGCAAGTCCTCTGGAAGTCTCAACCGTCTGCATATTCTCCCAGGTTTTAGCCACCTTGACAGGATCCAGGCTTTGGGCTTTAGAAATGGCCTGTGTCAGGACCCAGAGGTTGTCCCACATATTTATACCATCTGCATCGATCGGATCTTTATGGGAATTAGCCCAGAGCTTGACTATCTGCTTTGTCATTTCAGGTGCATTGGGAATATTCACATCGAATGCGGGCCAGATGAGGTCTATGGCGTAATCTTTACCGATCATGTTTAAAGCTAATTTCGGATCCAGTGAGGTAGTGGCAATCATCGGACCCTTGAAGCCAAGCTGGCGTCCCTGCTTGACGCAAGAGGCTGAGTTGTCAGGCATCTTAATGCCGATATCGACCGCATCCGGTTTCATACTCAAGAGTTTGGTCCATTGAGGCAAATATTCTTTAGTTTCCCAGGGATGGATCTGGGGCTCCAATAAGGTCAGGCCTTTGCCTTTGGCTATGTCTTGCGATATACCACCGATGGCGCGCGCTCCGGTTTCATCCTCTATGATAAACCCAACCGTTTTCACATCGGGATAGAGCTGAAGCATGGTCTCATAAAGCCCCGGTATAGGGGACACATAGGAATAGTTGCTTACGAATGACAGAGGCCTTTCCGGATGCAAACGGTCGATTTGTCCGGAAACATAGATAACTTTATTCTTTTCTGTAACAGTAGCGATGGCGGAAATAAAATCGGGTACTGAGCCTCCAATAATGAACTTCACCCCATCTTTAAAAACTAATTTAGTGGCGGCAGTAGCTGAATCAGCGGTATTATTCTTGGTATCCTCGAAGATGCACTGAACCTGATAATTTTCTCCTTCTATCGTAATTCCACCTTTACTATTTATCCAATCCTCACAGAGTTGTACTACACGTTTTTGCAATATCTGCATTTGAGATCCAGGGCCGGTAAGTCCTAATGTAACACCGATCTTTATTTCTTTAGCGTCTGATGATGTGGAATAACTGCATAATACAAGAACACCAACTAATACAATAAACAACCGGGTAAAAAATAGCTTTTTCATAGGCCACTCTCCTTATGAATATATTTGTTAACTATTAATTTTGTCATATATATCAGGTTGTCTACCGCGTCCAAACCTTCTCCCTAAACAATCCGTCTCCACTAATGGCCCCAAAATATATCAAAGCAGAAATGAAATGTCAATAGGTAGTTGGATGAGATTGAGATTTGGAAAACAGGCACTCGAAATCCTCGATTACGGGTTGAAGTATTGCATCATGGTCGAAATCTGTCAGCCGACGATTACAGGAAGAAGTCAATGAGGCAACCGTCCAATATGGTGGAGTGGTTTTGGACCCCCTAAAACTGAGGATATCTTGCCAAGATCCTCAGTTTTTAAAAGGTTGCGATAGGAAACAGAGATCAGAACCCTCCAATTATTCCGTGCATTACTCCTTAAAATGTTGTAAGAGGGCCAGATTTCCGAGAATGAGGACATCGGGAAGGAGTCAATAATATACTTGGTATTATGTATGGGGTGGAGTATCGTTTGCAGATGGGACTACTGCTTCTCTTCGCCTAGAAGGATTCTCAAGACAATATTGGCTTGATGATGGGCAGCGATCCCCACCCTGGGTGCCATCAGCCCGGTTCCAGGTTGGGCAGCGGTTTCTTGGTCACCCACGACGAATATCCTTTGGGAGAACCGGATGGTTTTGATCTCGTTGCTGTCACCATAACCTGCCACGCCCGAGGCAGCGACGATGTATTTGTTCGGCATCTTCTCAGAGATTGCATTAATCAACATGGCTTTTTGATCGGCTCGATCGAAGGCTTCAACCACCACATCCGCTTCCTGAAAAATCCTTTCCACATTGTTTCGATCCAACTTCTCATTGTAGAGCCGAACCCGCACATAGGGGTTGATCCTTGAGAGATTTTCTTGAAGGGCCTCCACCTTGGACATTCCGATCTGATGGAGAGAGTATTGTTGCCGGTTCAGATTGGAGGGTTCTACCACATCGAAGTCGACCAGAATGAGCACTCCTACTCCTATCCGAGCCAAGGCGATTGCAACAGTAGAACCAAGGCCGCCCAACCCGGCAATCCCAACAACAGACTTTTTAACTTTCTGATGCACCCCAGGAGTATGTCTCGCCATCATCAGACATTCGAATTCTTCTTGAGTAGGGCTTTCCCCTTTCTGGATGAAGACGATCTCATCTCCCTGTCTGATTGGATGGTCTGAAGTGACTGAGAATCCATTGTAGATGATCACATTGGCATCGGGTTTGAATTTATCCCTAAGTTGAAGAAGCGTGGAGTGTAGAGGAACCGAAACCTCTCTTTCGTTCACCTTGATTCGGATATTTCCGGGGAGGAATTGTTTCACGAAAATCAGATTAATGGATGGGGATTGAATTGTCAACCCATCGACCTTTGACCCGAAGGCTGGGGCTTCCCCAGGGTTGACTGAAGGCGGCATGTCCTTACCTCGCCTTCAAAGGCAGGGCATTGCGGCACCTCGAATGGGTCAATGTGCTCAAGGGTGTCAAACGGTTGACTTTGAAAAGCATTGATGTTATGAATTTAGAGTTTTCCTTTTTTATTCATGAGGTTATGAACTACATGACCATACCACCAGGAAGGCAGACGGCTGCCGAAATCGATCTCTGTTCACTGGAGTTTAACTACCGACAGCTCCGGAAAAGAATTCCCAAAGGAGTGAAAGTCTTGGCTGCAGTAAAAGCCGATGCCTACGGCCACGGCGCTATCCCGATCTCCCTTAAATTGGAAAAGTTAGGCGTGGAGTATTTGGGCGTCGCTATTACTGAGGAAGGAGTTGAGTTGAGAAAGGGGGGAGTGAAGGCCCCCATTCTTGTTTTAGGAGGCATTTTTGGGGGTGAAGTGGATCAATTCTTCCGTTTCCGTCTCACCCCTGTTGTCTTTAGAAAGGATTCTTTGGAACTCCTTTCACGAGAGGCAGAGAAACGAAGAAAGAAGGCGAAGGTTCACCTAAAGGTAGATACAGGATTGGGAAGGCTGGGTGTTCCGCTTTCTCTTTGGCCTGATTTTCTAAAAGAGGTCAAACGATTTCCCAGGATCGAAATAGAAGGTATTCTTTCACATTTCTCGATGACTGACGTAGAGGAAGGTTATACGCAAAACCAATGGAGATCATTTCAGAGAGCCGTGGCGACTGCACAAGAAATGGGGATTTCCTGCCAGTATCTTCATATAGCTAAGAGTGCAACACTCGCAGCTTCTCCGGCTTACTTAGCCAGGTTAGTTCGACCCGGAATCATGCTTTATGGTTCGTATCCTTCTCCCACATTTCAAGCCCTCATCTCACTCAAACCCGTCATGACCCTAAAGACCCGCATCCATTTTCTGAAATCGGTTCCACCTGGGACAAGGATTAGTTACGGAGGGACATTTACGACAAGGAGGGAGAGCCTCATCGCCACCCTCCCGATTGGATATGCGGATGGTTATAGTCGCCGCCTCTCTAATCGAGGAGAGGTGTTGATTCGAGGGAAGAGGGCCCCGGTCGTGGGGACAGTGTGCATGGATTTTGTCATGGCTGATGTGACCGATATCCCTAACGTCTCGATTGGAGATGAGGTGATATTGATGGGTAAGCAGGGAAAGGAGGAGATTACAGCAGAAGAGATCGCGGAAAAGATTGGCTCGATCTCTTATGAAGTCTTATGCTCGATTGGGAAAAGGGTCCCAAGGATTTATAAAGAATAAGTCTAAATGTCAAATGACAAAGGTGAAATGTAAAGTCAAATCCTAAACTCATCCTTCGACAGGCTCAGTATGACAATTTGAAAATGCTGAAGAATGAAATCATGGTGACACTTCGGTGTGAGTTGAGTCGAACGCTTGAAAAACTATCGATTCTGGACTTAGAACTTATCCGCAAGTAATTTCCCCCCTTTAGTAAAGGGGGGCGAGGGGGGATTTAAAGTGTCAACCATTGGCAAATCCCCCTAAATCCCCCTTTTCCAAAGGGGGACATTACAAGCAATCATTATTTACGGATAAGCCCTTAGATATTCATTTGGATTTTGAAATTTGGCATTTTCCTTATCTTTGGGGGTTATCTTGAATCTATTGGGTTGGATTGGGAATCAAGCGATCCGGTTTGTGGAGGAAGCAGGAAGGATCGCGGTCCTGTTTGTCCAAACCCTGGGGTGGACCTTCCGGCCACCCCTGGAAGGGAGAGAGATTCTCAAGCAGATGGAGGAAGTTGGGGTTCGCTCCTTTCCGGTTGTTGTCATTACTGCTGCCTTCACCGGGATGGTGTTGGCCCTCCAGAGTTTTACCGGATTCAAGCGGTTTGGCGCTGAAAGTATGGTCGGGACTGTCGTTGCCCTTTCCATGACACGGGAACTCGGGCCTGTATTGACCGGGTTGATGGTTTCTGGCCGGGTGGGTTCAGCGATGGCAGCTGAGCTTGGGACGATGCGAGTGACCGAACAGATCGATGCCCTTTATACCTTATCCACTAACCCGATTAAGTATCTGATCGTTCCACGAGTCTTGGCAGCGATGATCATGCTTCCCCTTCTCGTCATCTTCGCCGATGTCATCGGCATTCTGGGAGGGTATCTGGTTAGCGTCCGGATTCTGGGAACCAACCCGACCCTCTATATTCGAAGGACGTGGGACTTCCTGGAATTCAATGACCTCTATAGCGGCCTTCTCAAAGCCATTTTCTTCGGAATGATCTTGGCTACAATCAGTTGCTATCAGGGTTTTTCTACGCAAGGCGGGGCAGAAGGGGTTGGCCGAGCAACCACCAAGGCAGTCGTTCTCTCGTCACTGATCATCTTGATCTCAAATTACTTCATCACCATTTTATTGTTTTGAGTCAATGGACAGGAACTCCGCAATCAAAATCCGTGTGGTCAACCTTCACAAATCCTTTGGTAATAACCGGGTTCTCCGTGGCGTTCATTTGGAGGTTTGTCAAGGGGAGAGCATGGTGGTGATCGGAGGAAGTGGATCAGGCAAGACGGTTCTGATCAAATGCATTATCGGACTGATACCGCCAGATGAGGGGGAAATCTATGTAGATGATGTGGAGATAACTAAGTTGGGCGAACAAAGGCTCAATGAAGTTCGAAAGAAGTTTGGGATGCTCTTCCAGGGAGGAGCCCTCTTCGACTCACTGACGGTCTGGGAGAATGTGGGCTTCGGACTCCGGCGGCAAACTCAACTGAGTGAAAAGGAAATCCGGAAAATCGCCTCAGAGAAGTTAAGACTCTTGGGGTTGAAGAACGTGGAGGATCTCATGCCGGCGGAGTTGAGCGGAGGAATGAAGAAAAGGGTGAGTTTAGCCAGGGCCATCGCGATGGAGCCAGAGATCCTCCTCTACGATGAGCCGACGACCGGGATTGATCCTGTGATGGCCGATGCCATCAATGATCTGATCGTCCAGATGAAGGAGAAGTTAAAAGTGACCTCGATTGCGATTACCCATGATATGAAGAGCGCTTACAAGATCGGAGACCGGATTGCCATGCTTTATCAAGGCCAGATTATCGAGATCGGAATCCCAGAGGAGATCAAGAACTCACCCAATCCCATTGTCCAGCAGTTCATTCAGGGAAAATCGGAAGGTCCTATTCAACTAACCTAATGGAAAGTGGAGAGTTGACAGAATCCCACTTTCCAATCAAGGAGGTGTTTGAAGATGAGAAAAAAGGGTTCAGAGATATGGGTCGGTATTTTTGTCATCATTGGAATCATCTTCTTGGTCGCCATGACATTGAAGATCGAGAATTTCCAAATCGGGAAGAAGAGAGGATACCTCCTCAACATCTATTTCAGTTCAGCCACTGGACTTGATCGAAACTCACCGATCAAAGTTGCTGGAGTCCACGTGGGGAATGTAGAGAAGATTCTGCTCGAACAGGGAAAAGCAAAGGTTACTTTCCGTGTTACCCCCAATATTAAGCTTTATAAGGATGCAAAGGCCTATATTAAGTCGGAAGGATTTTTGGGAGAGAAATACATCGAAATTTCCCCGGGAACATCTGGATCCCCAACGATTGAACCAAATGGGATCATCGCAAAAGGGGAGGCTCCGGTGGATATCGATCAATTCCTTTCAACCGTAGGTGATCTGAAAGAAGACATCAAGGGAGTTACGGCACCCCTGTCTGATGTATTGAAAACGGTAGATACGAAAAAACTCGAGAGGATGGTCGACAATTTGGAGAAGTTTTCGGGCCAATTGAGTGGCATTGCCGATGAATCGAAAAAGGCATTTCAGAGAGGGGGGGAAGCCTTCTCGCGTATTGCGGAGATTGGAAATAAGGTGGAGAAGGGTGAAGGAACCTTGGGAAAACTGGTTACAGATGAGGCGATCTATCAGGAAGCAAAGAGGACCGTGGAGACAGCGCAAGAGGCTGCAGAGACAGTGAGAAGTGCAGCCGAGTCGACAAGAAAGACGATCGACGCTCTAAAAGATGTTTCTGAAAGGATCGAGCGGGGTGAAGGGACTCTGGGAAAACTGATCAAAGATGAATCCCTTTATCAAGAAGCAAAGGAGACGATTCAATCGGTCAAAGGGATTGCAGAGAAAGTCGAGCGGGGTGAGGGAACCCTTGGAAAGTTGGTGAGCGATGATGCGCTAATAAAAGAAGCAGATAAGACAATGAAAAAGGTTCAGAAGGCGGCTGAGGGGATTGAGGAACAGACTCCCATCAGTGTCTTATCCATTATCATGGGTTTTTTCTTTTGAATGGAGCCCCACGGGTTAAGTCCCGCCGTCGGCAGGGTTCCCCAAGAACGCTTCGCAAGGGGTGAACATCCCGTACCTGATGACCGATCTACCCACGGACAGAACGCGTGCCTGCACGCCGGAGGGCCCGCCTTGATCCCGCCCGGCAGGGCTTCGCTCAGGCAGGCGTTACGGCATGTAGACCCGGTCATCTTGATTTGGGATGGAAGGTTCCCCAGAAATTCACTTCAGATTTCTATGGCCACACTAAGAAAATTCTCCCTATTGACTATTCTCCTGTCCTTTTTTATTATTCCATCTCATTTCACGGCAGAGGAAAGACCCATCACTTTCAATTTCTGGCCACTTTTCCAGTACACTTCTGATCCAGTCGAAGGAGTAAGGGAGATTGAGGGTTTGGGTCCCTTCTTTCATTGGAAGGAAGACTCCCATCAGAAGGAATGGGGAATTCGACCTCTCCTTTTTTGGAAAGGTGATGAGGATGAGTCTCTTTGGAGACTAGAGTTCCTTTACCCTTTTGGAAAATATGAGGCCAAAGAAGGCAATAGAAGAGGTTACTTGTTCCCCATTTCCATTTACAAGGAGCAGAGGTTGGATGGGGGGAAGAAATTTGACTTCCAACTCTTCCCGTTTTTTGTTGGAGAGACGGAAAAGGAGGAAAGCTATTTTGGGTTCTTTCCTTTCTATGGGACGCTCTTAGACCACTATGGAAAGGACGAGATACGTTTTTATTTTTGGCCCCTCTATTCGGAATCAATATCAGAGGGGGTTCGAACCCGAAACTACCTCTGGCCATTTTTCTCCTTTACGGAGGGCGAGACGAAAAAAGGATATCGCATTTGGCCCTTTTACGGCCAAAAGGAGGAATTTGGAGTCTCAAAATCAGAATTTATTTTGTGGCCCGTTTTCGTGAATCAGACGAAGGGACTGGACACGGAAGATCCGGTTGAGAACTGGATGGTTTTCCCATTCTATGTCTCAAAAGAGTCCAGACGTTTCGAGAGTAAGACAGTTCTATGGCCGTTCTTTTCCCATACCCGAGATCGGCTCACCGGCTTCAAACAATGGGATCTTCCCTGGCCATTCTTTCGATCGTTGAGAGGAGAGAACCTTTACGGAATAAGAATCTTCCCCATTTACGGTTTCAAGGAGAAAGAAGGGGAATGGAAAAGGATCTTTGTCCTCTATCCACTCTTGAAATTGGAAGAGTACCGGGTAGGGGATGTTTGGGAAAAGACCATCCGGATCCTCCTGTTCACTCAAATCCGTAAAGGCGAGGACAATCAAGGGGTCAAGAAAGGGCGTTCCCTTCGTATCTGGCCTTTCTTGGACTATGAGAGAGGGGAGACGGGTCGTGAGACATTCTTCGTTTTCTATCTCTTTCCTTTCAGAGACGAGGGGCTCGAAAGGAACCTCTTCCCACTCTTTCGGATATTTCGATGGGAAAAGGATCCCCAAGGGGGTAGTTCATCCGATCTCTTTTGGGGACTTTACAAGAGGAGAAAAACTGAAGAAACGGACTCATGGGAGATTTCCCACTTGATGGGGCTGAGGAGAGGGAAAGGGTGGAAGACGATCTCTTTTCTTAAAGGTTTGTTTTGGTATAAGAACGATGGGACGAGCGCTGATTTCAGATTATTCTATTTACCCTTTCATATTCGGTGGTCCTATTCTCATCCCGCAAACCTCCCATTAGGCGATAAACAAATTCCAGATTCCAATGACCCTGAGCCTCAAAGTGGTTGGTGATTGGAATTTGATCATTGGCTATTATTCGGTGATTGGTGCCTGCCCTACGCCATACTAGGTATAGGGTTTGGAACCGAGTCATCAAGACATGATTTGATGTGTCTCGGTCATTTTTATTAGGGAGGAGCTTGCTGATGGGTCATAGCAGGATTGGAATATCAGGGACGGGCTCATTTCTTCCGGAGAAGATCCTTTCCAATTTTAATCTGGAAAAGATCTTAGATACGAATGATGAGTGGATCTACAGAAGGACCGGGATTAAGGAACGAAGAATTGCGGAGCCGGACATCAATACCTCGGACCTGGCTAAAGAAGCTTCATTGCGGGCAATGGAAATGGCAGGGATATCCGCAGAAGACTTAGACCTGATCATCTTAGCCACCATTACTCCTGACACTTGCTGTCCTTCAGGTGCCAATTGGTTGGAGGCGAAACTGGGAGCACAAAGAGCCGTCTCTTTTGATGTGACAGCAGCTTGTTGCGGTTTCATCTTTGGTCTTTCGGTGGCTGAACAATATCTTAAGGCCGGAACTTATAAAAACGCATTGGTCGTTGCTTCGGAGATCATGAGCCGATGTCAGGATTGGACAGACAGGGAGAATTGCATCCTCTGGGGGGATGGGGCCGGTGCTGCCGTGCTTCAGTCGTTTGATGGTTCTGCGGAGAATCCATCCCTCCTTGGTCAGAAGAGGGAACTAAGCGAAATTCTTTCAGTCCATATCCATACCGATGGAGCAAACGGTGATAACTTACTTCTTCCCGGGGGCGGGTCAAGAACGACTCCCATCTCTCATGAAAGTGTGGATAAGAAACTCCATACCCTTCGGATGATCAAAGCGAATGAATCCGTTCGTGTGGCAGTGAGGCGTTTTGCCGAGGCTGCGGAAGAAGCGGCTGCCTTTAACGGTGTCCTCGTCCCTGACGCAAGGTGGATCATTCCCCATCAGGCCAATCTACGAATGCTTCAGCAGGTGGCCAAGCGACTGAATGTGCCCATTGAGAAGATTTATCTCACCATTGAAAAGTATGGGAATATCTCTTCTGCAACGATTCCCATTGCTTTGGATGAAGCGGTTCGGAATGGCTCCATTGAAAAGGGAGACCTCATTATACTTACCGGATTTGGCGGGGGGCTTACTTGGGGTAGTAGCTTGATTAGGTGGTAACAGGAAACAATAACCGGATCCTAAGCCCTGCACCGGATGGGGTGCAGGGCGAGCGCCAATAAACAAATGATGACCAAAATTCCAATGACCAAAATCGCGAAGAAGTATAAATCCTAAGTATTCTGAATACTTGGATATCGGGCAGTTGGAAATCATTCGGGATTTGGAAACGGATTCTTGAAATCTAGCGGAGTGATTCCATGAACAATGTGATGGAAACCATCGACCGTGCTCTAAAAATCCTTAAGGGGAAGTCAATCGATGGATATGAGATCTATCTGAACCAGTCCTCCCATTTTGATATCGAATCCAAAGACAGCAAGGTCGACACGCTTCAGGCGTCTCTTGCTGAGGGAATGGCTGTTCGTATCTTGAAACGGGGACGGATAGGGTTTTCTTATGCTACTTCTGCAAATCCATCGCCATCTGTCCGGTCGGTACGAGTCGATTCCGAGAAGGATTTTCGAGGTGGGTTAGAACGGACGATCGAAGACGCAATCGCCAGTTCTGAGGCCACTTCTCCGGATCCTTGTTTTGACTTTGCTCCCCCTCTGACAGAACCCATCCCTCGGCTTCCCATTTTCGATGAGGCCCTGGAACGGGTCTCAGAAAAAGCGAAGATCGAAAAGGCAAAATTAGTGGAGACGGCAGCTCGATCTGCTGACATGGTAAGAATTAAGAAAGTGAGAAAGGCCTCCTATCAGGAGGTCGTTTCTCAATCGACCTTGGTCAACTCCAACGGGCTTCGTTTTTCGCATGCCTCTACTCTGACTTCGGTCAGTGTAACGGCGGTTGCAGAGGAATCAGGAGAATCAGAGGTAGGGTGGGAATTTGACTACAGCCATTTTATCAATGATCTCGATGTGGAGAAAGTCGGAAGGGTGGCAGGAAAGAAGGCATTGGAGAGGTTGGGAGGGAGGAGAATTCCATCTGGAGTTTTTCCGGTCCTTCTTCAGAATCATGTAGCCTCGGAGTTTCTATCCCTGCTGGCTCATTCTTTTTTGGCTGAGCAGGTCCAAAAAGGAAAATCTCCCCTGAGGGGCAAGAAAGGAGATAGGTTCTTCTCCCCTATTCTTTCCCTCATAGATGATGGACTCCATCCGAAAGGGATTTCAACCTCCCCCGTTGATGGAGAGGGGACGCCTAGTCGGCGTACTTCCCTTGTCTTTGAGGGGAAGCTTTTGGGTTACCTCTATGACCGGTATTGGGCCAACCGAGAGAATATGTCCTTAGGGCTAAAAGTTGGCTCAACAGGGAACAGTCGACGACTCGGCATCAAATCTCCCCCTGTCTTGGGGATCTCAAACCTTTTCATCGAGCCAGGAGAAGTCCCGCTTTCTGGACTCGTGAAAGATCTTCATCAGGGAGTAATGGTGGTGGAGGTGATGGGCCTCCATACTGTAGACCCGATTTCAGGTGACTTTTCGTTGGGCTGCTCAGGGGATTGGATTGAAAGGGGTGAAAAGGTCCATCCAGTCAAATCGATTGCCATCGCCGGAAACCTATTTGACCTGTTTCGGAAGGTTGTCAGGGTGGGCGAAGACTTCAGGTTTTTTGGTGAGATTGGCTCCCCAAGCCTGTTAGTAGAAGGGTTACAAGTAAGCGGAAACTAAAGGGTAATTCGATTTTAGGGGTCTCAGGGGTGCAATGCAAAATCTTCTGTTCAAAAAGAGAAAAAAAGACTTGACAAGCGACCCCGAAATTTGGTATTTAGATCAGGCATCGTCGGGGACTGCTTCAACCTGGATTGGGGTGAAACAAGGAGGCTATCTATGGATAAAGAATATTTTAATATTCTTGTCTTTGGCCACAAGACCTCCATGACACGGCATCTCAGGATACACAGGAAGACCTTCAAGATTGTGCTCTATCTCTTCGCTTTTGTTCTGCTTTTAACCACTTTCTTCTTTTGCGACTACATCCAGGTCAGGAAAAAGGCCTTTGAATTGAATCGGTTGCGTCAGGAGGCGCAGACCCAGAAGTCCCAGATTCAGTTCTTCTCAGCGCGGATCGAAGACCTGGAAAAGCAACTCTCGAAATTGAAGGATTTTGACAAAAAGATTCGCATTATAGCCAATCTGGAGCGAGCTGGGGAGACGACTCCCATCATGGGGATGGGCGGACCATCCCCTTCTGATATTCGAGAGAAATTGAAGGGCGGAAACGGTGAGGACGGGCTGGTTCAACAAATGCGGACGGATATCGAGCGTCTCCAATCGGAGGCAGTGTCCAGGGAGGAGAGTCTTTCTGAGCTCGAGAAGCTGCTGCAGAACAAAAAGGAGATGTTGGCTCATACCCCTTCTATCTGGCCTGTGATGGGCTGGGTGACATCAAGTTTCGGTTTTCGAACCAATCCCTTTACCGGACTAACGCAGATGCATGAAGGCATGGATATTTCAAATCGGGTGGGAAGCCTGGTCATTGCCCCTGCTTCCGGGATAGTTTCGGACACAGGTAATGACTATGCACACGGCAAATTCGTTGTCATCTCGCATGGATTCGGGATTACCACTCGCTACAACCATCTTAGTCAAGTCTTGGTAAGAGCCGGGCAGAAGGTGAACCGGAGTGACAAGATTGCTGAGGTTGGAAACACCGGACAATCGACAGGGCCCCATCTTCATTATGAGGTGAGGGTCAATGGCATTCCGATCAACCCAATGAGGTATATGTTAAATTAATTGGTAAAAAGGTTCGAGGACTTAAGAGTTCAAGCGCTGGTTTCTTGGCGATCAACTTTCTGTAATTCTTGAGCATATCACTTGACTCCTCGACCCTATAGAATCTTGTGAACCCTTCAATAGCTCACTGAGACAGATGTAAGCTACAATATGCCCTCCCCAAGAGGTCCTACCGCGGTCTCATCTCTGATGAACCGAAAAAAGGAGATGTTTCCGGGAAATCTTCCTGTGATAGTTTCTTAATGAGATTCCATGCCCTTTCTTTTTCATCTTTTTGGGGGCCTCCCGGAGGGACCTGTACGAAAGAGTGCAGTTTTCCCTTGGTGAATTGACCGCTTCCGGAAAGTTCAGCCCACAACACCGGAGCATAGCCTTTTTCTTTGCTGAGACTCATTCCTCCATATGTGCAGAAGTTACCCAAGCTATAAGCAATCAACCTACCTTTGTATACTTCAATGGCCCGAGGGACATGGGGGCCGTGGCCAAGAATGAGATCGGCCCCCCGGTCAATGGCACCATGGGCAAATTGGATGAGATTTCCCCTCGGTTTGCCGAAGAAGTATTCGAGCTCATTTTTTGTATGTAAGGCTGAGGAGCCTTCTTTTCCTCCATGAACTGAGACGATTAATAGATGGTATTTTTTTGAAAGCGAATCAATCTCCTCCCAGGCTTCCTCCAGCTTCACAATCGACCTAGGGGGTGATCCAAAGGAAACTGCCACTAAACCAACTTTTATTCCTCTGATATCAAACTCAGCCACTTCCCCTGCTTTGCTCGAATACCTGATCCC
>JBEKDJ010000028.1:0-25455 GCA_050014415.1 Thermodesulfobacteriota bacterium
GTCGAGCCGGGTAAGCGGTGTAGTAAAATCAGCCGGGAGGAGCGGAAAAGAATCGTCTTATGTTTTACAGATTTCAGAATAAATATATCAAAACCGAGGCCCATTGAAGAGGCGACCATCACACGGGGGGGCGTATCGTTAGAAGAAATAAATCCCCAGACAATGGAGTCGCGGATAGTGCATGGTTTATTTTTTTGCGGCGAGATGATGGATGTGGATGGAATGACTGGAGGGTATAACCTGCAGGCTGCATTTTCCACGGGATATCTCGCTGGAGAATCGGCAGTCAGCGATTAGGGGTCAAAGCTAAACTATACACTTTACGAATTGGAAAGGCGAAAATGAAGTGTCAAGTCTACTCGTTACGAGCAACGTTCGAGGGACGTTCGTGCGGGGCGTGCCTGGAGCTATTAAATATAAAATTTAGGATAGAGGTCGGACCAAGTGAACTGTCTGATCGAATTAATCATTTTAAAAAAAAAGAGGCTGATTTTAGGCTTAGAACGCCAATTTTAACGTTAAAATCGCAAACAGCATGCGGTTGTTACCCAAGAGTGAAGATGAGAAGAAATGAGAATGAGTACCATAGAAGCCATTGAACGAGACTTTAAGGAAAAAGTATGTGATAGGCTTAGGCTTGCATCTGAGGGAATGAATCGCTATCGAGTTTTTACTCCTTTCATGTTCGAGGATGGCAATCATCTTTCAATCATCCTTAAGAGAGAGAACGGGAAATGGATGCTATCCGATGAAGGGCATACCTACATGCACCTGACCTACGATATTGATGAAAGGGATCTGCAGCGGGGTACAAGACAGAAAATCATTACTACTGCACTTTCAGTTTTTAGTGTTCAGGATCGAGAAGGGGAACTTATTGTCCCTATTTGCAATGATCTTTACGGCGATGCGTTATATAGTTTTATTCAAGCACTTTTGAGGATTACGGATGTTACCTATCTTTCGCGAGAACGGATTCGTTCAACATTCATGGAAGCCTTCAGGGCATTTATGGAAGAGACAGTTCCCGCAAATCGAAGGGAATTTGATTGGTATGATCCCAAGCATGATCCAGAAGGCAAATATCTAATTGATTGCCGGATTAATAGCATGCCTAAGCCTCAATACGTTTTCGGGGTTCCCAACGACGATAAAACACGGGATACAATGATTACTTTGCTTCAGCATGAAAGATGGGGTCTCTCCTTCCATTCCCTTGCTATATTTGAAGATCAAGAGCAGATTAACCGCAAGGTGCTTGCCCGCTTCACCGATGTCTGCGAAAAGCAGTTTTCCAGCCTTGGTACAAACTGCGAACGCATTAAACGATATCTCAAAGAATCCATAGGCACATAAAAAAGTAAACATTCGGTATCATCCATAAAAAAGTTTGGCCCATTCGAATGCGGATTGGCGACCGCGGAATGCGGAATCGATAAAGAACAAGCAGATGAGTCATTGGATAATTAGGTCGTTGAGTTATTGGTGAAGCTGAAGGCTCAAGGGATGACTGTAATGTCTGACTGAATTTCTCAGTCAAGTGGTACACTCCTATCTGATTTCCCCTCCTCAATCGCGTTAGACTGATTTCTTGAGTTAGCCGGTCTCATCCAGAGCCAGATCATCCCTTCCTTCTTAACCCGTTGACTGAATTTTTCAGTCAACATATAATGAATATCGACGCCAATGAAGAACAAAGATCGTATGGAAGAAATGATGGTTAGACTCTTTGGGTCCACCTCAAGGCCAAGAATCCTAAGCCTCCTTATAAGTCGTCCTCAACAGGCGTTCTATCAGCGAGAGATCATGTATGAGACGGGACTGTCTCTTCAGACGGTTCAAAGAGAATTGGAGAACCTTATCCGTCTTGGAATTCTGATAAAACGAGAGACGAAGGCAAGGGTCTATTACCAGATCAATTCGGCTTCGCCATGGTTCAGGCCATTGAAGGAGATTTGTGTACCGGTGGGGAGAGAATAGCAAGCTCCCTGACTGAATTTTTCAGTCAAGATTTATGATCGTTGAAGACTCAGGTCTGAACATTCAACAGAGTCCTTTCGAGTCAGAGGAAATATTATGAATCGGGATCGGCTTAAAAAACTTGCTTCGGACGAGCGATTCATCGCAGGGATTTATAATTATTGTGATCGATGGTGTAAACGTTGTCCGCAGACCTTACGCTGCTTAAATTTCTCCATTTCGGAGGAGGAATTTTCGGATCCCGAAGCGCGGGATATTAGGAATGAGGCATTCTGGAAGAAATTATCGGGAATCCTGGGGGAAGCTCTGGAGTTGCTGAGGGAGAGTGCGAAAGAATGGGGGATAGAACTCGAGACATTGGGTTCCATAGAGGATGAAGAGAATATAAAGGCGAAGGATGTGGCCTCGGAGAACCATCTGCTTTGCCGCGCCGCCAAAAGGTACAGCGAACGGGTGGAAGATTGGTTCAGAGAAAGAGAAACACTCTTCTTTGAAATTGCAGCCGCCGCAAGAGAGGGAGTCAGTTTCGAGGAAGCCATCGAGGTGATCCGGTGGTACCAATACTTTATTTGTGCTAAGGTCATGCGGGCCGTCCGGGGGAACATCGAGGAGAAAGAAGAGAGATGCGATGAATTCGCAAGTGATTCGGATGGTTCGGCCAAGATTGCACTCATCGCCATTGACCGTTCGATCGCTGCCTGGGCAGTGATTCAACACTATATGACCGATTGTGGTCAGGAAGTGATCGATATCATCGCCTTTCTCGACGGTTTGGGGCAGGCCATCGAGGAAACATTTCCCAATGCGAGGTCATTTATTCGGCCCGGATTCGACCAAACCGACCCAACCGGATAGGGGCGGGGGGGGGGTCGGACCAAGTTAACCGCTTGACCGAATTAATCATTTCTAAGAAAAAGAGGCTGATTTCAGGCTTAGAACGCCAATTTGAACGTTAAGATCGCAGAGAGCGTACGGTTGTCATCCATAAGAAAGTTGGCCCACCTCAATGCGGATTGCGGAATTCGGAATTAAATAAGAAAGCGGATCGATAACTTCGTAACCTAATAAACCTTTTACTCTGACTGAATTTTTCAGTCAAATTCTTAAGACAAGGACAGAGTCATCGGGGTCGGGCTCATATTTCTCTTTCACATGATTCATGATGACCACAATTGCGGGGGGCGATCATTCCAGGTTCAGGGCCGTACTCGAAGGTGAGCCTTAGATATTTCGACGCATAGGCAATGAAGACATTGTTCCCTCCCTCGGCATATTTGCCTTTGGCATTCTTTGCCTTATGAACATTGAGGGATGGATGTCGGGGGTTGGCACTTAAAAGTCTGACGGCTTTATCAATAGCTTATCGCTCACGCGGTTTTAAGCGGGCATAGTTTTCCAAGAAGATGATTTCGAAATGGAGTTCGAAGGGAGAGAGTTTTGCTGGCATAGAAGGTTATTTCTTCGTTTTCTTAAGTGCTCTTGAAGGGGTAGAAGCAATGATTCCGGTCCGGGTATCCGTATTAACCTTCTTCTCTCTCTCCGTCCAGTCAGGGGAGAGTTCCTCTTCAGGGAGGTCTGACATATCGGGGTATTTCCGCACTGTTCGGACCGGATATAGGATAATCTGATCACCCTTAACGGAATATTCGAACAAGGGTTCCTTTCGGAAAGGAGGAGGGAGAATAATCCGTCCCCTTGAATCCGTTTTCAAGATTTTAGTTTCAGCCATGTCACTTTCTCCGCTTATTGTTTTAAGGAAATGATAATCCCATTTGTGACAATTGTCAAATATGGGTGAAATGTATTCGAGGGGGTTGCGGGGTCAGGCATCGGTAACTCGGTAATTTGATAAGGAACGGAACCGTGCAACGTCTTAATGTCAGGCCGTCCCAGGTCAGGGATTGTATTTAATTGGCACCGGCTCTCGCATTCGCTTCAAAAAACAGACAAATTCAAACTGATTATTCATTGAGTTTTTCCAATGCACGAGCAAATTTTTCCAGTTGGTCTCCGGTGAGTTTTTGCCCTTTTATGGTTCTAAAAACTAACGGCAGTCTGGCGACTATATGCTTATCTGCGAGCAATTCTTCAGGAGTACGGCCGGCGTCAGTGCGTGCTATATCAAAGGACTCTAACCGTTCATCACTCCCTTCTACGATTCCCAGGCATTTTGCATAGTGTGACAATTTTTCTCTCGATTGTGGCGGTGGTAATATTCCTCTTTCTATTTTACGGATATTTCCAGGATCCAATCCGTTTTCCAGACAGAATTGCCTTAAGGTCTTACGCATTTTCAAGCGTTTCTTTTTAAAATACTCACCAAATAGGGCGCTCATCTCAGCACCTCCTTTCAGTGTTGTAGAATTTCTACAACGTTGTAATAAAAATACAACATGCATCTCTACTTGTCAGGTAGTTTTTATGCTGCGAGTTTTCTAACATTTTCTGTTAAATAATGTTGTAAAATATACCGGTGAGTGTCATGCATAAAAGAGGTGGCCCTCTCCGATTTCAGATTTCAAATTTCGAATTGCAGATTGAATAAAGAAACTACTCGATGATCTTACACATGATGCAAAGCGCATAGCCTAAGAATTAAGTAACAAAGCTCAGAGTTAGAAAGAAAACAGAAATTTGACAATGGGCAAAAAATCGATTAATATTCGATGATTACTTCAGTCTGGAGGCGTCTAATGTATGCAGTGTTGAAAACAGGTGGGAAGGAATATCGAATCTCCAAAGGGGATCTGATTCGGGTAGAGAAGTTAGGGGGAAAGGTAGGAGACCCTGTGGAAATAAAAGATGTCTTGATGGTATCCCAGGAGGGTCAGATTCAGGTAGGGACGCCCTATCTCACCAATGCGGTAATCGTGGGTGAGATCGTCCAGGAGATCAAGGGAAGAAAGGTGCTGACCTATAAGATGAAGAGGAGGAAGAACTACCGTAGATTTAAAGGACATCGGCAGACCTATACTTATTTGAAGGTGAATGATATCTCAATGAGCTGACAGGCAGGTGGAATATTGGAATCATGGAATGATGGGTAACCCTTGGTTCCAACATTCCTTCGTTCCAGTGATCCAATCTTAGAATTCTTAGGAGGAATTTATGGCGCATAAAAAGGCAGGGGGAAGCTCTCGGAACGGCAGGGATAGTGCAGGACAGCGCTTGGGTGTCAAACGATTTGGCGGGCAATGGGTTCAAGCAGGCAACATCTTAGTCCGTCAAAAAGGGACTCGGATTCATCCTGGAGAGAATGTCGGGCTGGGGAAGGACTATACCCTTTTTGCTAAAATTGATGGGGTCGTCAAATACGAGAAGAAGGGAAGAGATAAAAAGCAGGTGAGCGTCCACGCCCAGGTTCTTTAACCCTAAACCGCGTAGGGTTCAGGGCTTTTGCCCTGCACCTTACCACGCGTCCAGCGTGGTGCAATCGTCTCTCTTGGCCTGCGATCAGCAAACCCCGTTAGAAATGAGAGAGGACTTTAAGCCTCGCTTTCTCCGAGAGATGTTTGAATTCTGAATCCGACTAATCCACATTTTCAAAGGCGGGCTTTCTAACGGGGCAAAGATGAAGTTTGTGGATGAAGTGAGAATCCAGGTGAAGGCAGGCGATGGCGGAAATGGGTGTGTCAGTTTTCGGAGAGAACGTTTTGTTCCAAGAGGAGGTCCAGACGGGGGTGATGGGGGAAAAGGTGGAGATGTGATCCTTCAAGGAAATGCTCAGCTTTCGACCCTCCTCGATTTGACCTATCCACAGCAGCTTCGAGCTCAAAGAGGGGTCCACGGCAAAGGAAAAGACCAGACAGGAAGGAATGGAGAGGATCTGATCATTCGTGTTCCTGTCGGCACCCTTGTTCGAGATGATCAGACAGGGGAGATATTGCAAGACCTCCTGTTTGATGGCCAACGGTTCATTGTCGCATTCGGCGGTCGTGGCGGTCGAGGAAATGCCCGGTTTGCCACGGCCACCCAACGCGCTCCGCGTCATGCTGAAAAGGGGGAAAAGGGAGAACAGGGGTGGGTCCGGCTCGAACTGAAGCTTCTGGCCGACGTGGGCCTTATAGGTTATCCAAATGCAGGAAAGTCAACCCTTCTCTCTCAAATATCCTCTGCCAAGCCGAAGATTGCTGACTATCCTTTTACCACGCTTGTTCCCAATCTGGGAGTGGTGATCAGTGAGGAGCATCGACCTTTTGTGGTGGCCGATATTCCAGGATTGATCGAAGGTGCCTCCTCGGGTGCAGGGCTTGGATTGACCTTTCTGCGACATGTGGAGCGGACGCGCCTCCTTGTCCACCTCTTGGATGTCTCCAAAGGACCTTCCTGTAATCCGCTAAACGATTTCCATGCCCTCAACCATGAATTGACCGCTTACCACCCTTCACTGAGCTTGAAGATTCAAATCCTTGTACTCAACAAGATTGACCTCCCAGCAGTTCGAGAAAGAGCGGACGGTATTGAGAAGGAATTTGAGAGGATGGGACATCGACTCTATAGGATCTCCGGCAAAACAGGAGAAGGGGTCGAGAGATTGATGGAGGGAGTGTCTCAGGCGTTGGAATCGATTTTGGATGAGAGCGATGCCCGGTAGAGATATCCGTAGAAAGACACTTGGACGAGTGAGAAGGATCGTCGTCAAAGTGGGCTCCAGCATTTTGGCCTCCGTGGAGAAAGGATTGCACCATGAGGTCTTCTCCCATCTGGCCAAAGAGATATCGGATCTGAAGCGTAAAGGGTATGAGATCGTTCTCGTCTCCTCTGGGGCGATTGCTGCGGGGATGGAGAAGCTGGGCTATAGGAAACGGCCACAATCCATCACTCAGAAACAGGCTACGGCAGCCGTGGGCCAGAGCCGCCTGATGAAGATCTACGAAGACCACTTTTCACGATATCAGCAGATGGTCGCCCAGATCCTTCTCACCCACGATGACTTGAGTCACCGCAGGAGATTCCTCAATGCTCGGAATACCTTGTTGACCCTTCTGGGACTTGGGATCATCCCAATCATCAATGAGAACGATACCGTCGTGGTGGATGAGATCAAATTCGGCGATAATGATAATCTCTCGGCCCTGATCACCAATCTCATCGAGGCTGACCTTCTCATTATCCTGACAGACATTGAGGGTCTCTGTAATGCAGACCCCAGACATGATCCTCAGGCTCGCTGCATCTCACTGGTAGAAGACATCGATGTGGACATGGGTGGAGTGATCGGGGATACGGGTGGTGAATGGAACGTTGGGGGGATGATCAGCAAGATCCAAGCCGCTAAGAAGTCTTCTCGTTTTGGAATTCCCACAGTGATCGCATGCGGAACAAAGGAAGGGGTTCTCCATCAGATCCTTAAGGGAGAGGAAGTGGGGACCCTGATTCTTGCAAAGCAAGAGGCTTTAAGCAGCCGGAAGCATTGGATTGCGTTCAACTTGAAGCCAAAGGGGGAGGTTGTCGTGGATGAGGGAGCCAAAAAGGCCATCGTCCAAAAGGGGAAGAGTCTGCTTCCATCAGGGGTCATCAGGGTCAAGGGGGCATTCGATCGAGGAGATCCTGTCTCGTGCCTGGGCCCAAGAGGAAAAGAGTTTGCGAGAGGCTTGGTGAACTATAGCGCTCATGAACTGGAGAAGATCAAAGGCCTTAAGACCAAACAGATTGAAGATACTTTAGGCTATAGATATTCTGACGAGATCATCCATCGGGACGATCTGGTTGTGCTGTGAAGGAGAGTGGATCCAGCCGTCGAGTTAAAAGGGCAGTTGGGTGTGCTTCCGAACCTTCACTAAGCCCCGCCTTTGGCGGGATTGGGGATACAGGGGTTCGATTGCCTGCGATGAGCTCAGCCGAGACGGTCAAGGGTTCAGATATTTACTTTCTGAGGTTCTGGCTCCTATTCTCTAAACATTCCCTGGAACACACGAAGTCTACCCCGCGAGACGCGGGGTTAAACCCCTTATGAGGTTCCGCCTTTGGGGAAGTTTCCTATGCAGCTAGTGGACAATGATCTCAGGGGAGAGGTGAGGGAGATGGCCAGGAAAGCCAAGGAGGTCTCTCATCGACTGGGCCGGCTACCCACCGACAGGAAGAATAAGGCCTTGTACGAGATGGCAGATGATCTGGAGCAGGGAAGGAATCGGCTGATCGAAGAGAACAAGAGGGACCTAGCTGCTGGAGAAAAGGCACGGCTTTCTCGGTCAATGATGGACCGGTTGAGATTGAGTCCTGCCGTTATCCAGGGAATGGCAGAAGGGCTTCGCGAAGTGGCCCGTCTTCCTGATCCCGTGGGTGAGGTGGTCAGGATGCAGAAGAGGCCAAATGGCCTCATGGTTGGAAGGATGAGAATTCCTATTGGCGTCATCGGAATCATCTACGAATCAAGGCCAAATGTAACAGCCGATGCGGCAGGGCTCTGTCTCAAATCGGGCAACTGCGTTATGCTGAGAGGAGGCTCTGAGGCCTTCTATTCGAATCAAGCCATAGGGCAAATCCTTCAAAAGGCCCTTCTTAAGATTGGAATTCCGCAGGAGGCCATACAGATGTTGCCTCACCAGGAGAAAGAGGCCATCCAAGAAATGCTCCAGCTTGAGCACGAGATCGACCTCATCATCCCACGTGGCGGGGAGGAATTGATCCGCTTCGTGATGACCCACTCGAAAATTCCGATCCTCAAACATTATAAGGGCGTTTGCCATGTCTTTGTAGATGAGACCGCTGATCTTGAGATGGCAACTCAGATCTGCCTCAATGCCAAGGTACAGAAGCCCGGGGTGTGCAATGCCATGGAGACCCTCTTGGTGCACGAAAAGGTGGCAGCGCGTTTCCTTCCCGAAGTTGCAGGACTCCTTTTGAAGGAAGGTGTGGAACTTCGGGGATGTCCTCGCACCAGAAGGATTCTTTCCAATGTCAAGGAGGCGACGGAAGAGGATTGGTTTCAGGAGTACTTAGACCTCATCCTCTCGGTCCGAGTCGTCAACGGGATCGAGGAAGCGATCGATCATATTGTGACTTATGGATCCCTCCATACCGAAGCGATCATCACTTCTGATTATCAGAATGCACAGAGGTTTTTGAGAGAGGTCAATTCCTCTTGTGTCCTGGTTAATGCCTCCACAAGGTTCAACGACGGATTCGAGTTGGGCCTGGGTGCTGAGATTGGGATCAGCACCTCCAAACTTCATGCCTTTGGCCCTATGGGGTTGGAGGAGCTGACCACCACGAAATTTATTGTTTACGGGGAGGGGCAAATTAGGAAATAAGAATGTCAAATGTCAAAATCCAAATTAAAAACTTTAAGAAGGGTTAAAACCTTTTTGAAATTTGAGCTTTGGATTTGACTTGAAATTTGGGCTTTGTCATCTGAAATTTAGATTTTATCCAAGAAGGAGGAGTCAGAGATAGGGAAAAAGTTAGAGACGGCAAATAAAAGGATTGGGTTGTTTGGCGGGACTTTTAATCCTATTCATTTGGGCCACCTGAGGGGGGTGGAGGAGGTTCGGGGTGCCTTTGGTCTTGAAGAAGTGGTTTTCATCCCGGCAGCCATCCCACCGCATAAAGCCGCAGGAGAGGTTGTCGAGGCGAGACATCGGCTGGAGATGGTGAAACTTGCCATCAGGGCAAATCCCTATTTCTCGATTTCCAGTGTTGAGCTTGATCGGCCGGGGAAATCCTACTCTATTGATACCCTGCGATACTTTCAGGAGAGAAATCAGAATGCCTCATTGTTCTTCATCTTGGGAGGAGATGCGTTCGTGGAGATTGAGACCTGGAAGGATTTTCAGGGCCTCTTCTCGTTTTCAAATTTCATTGTGATGGAACTGCCTGGATTCGGGAGTCCTCCCCTCCGCGCTCAACTCCCTGAGGCCTTCGTTACAGCATTTCGGTATGATCAAGCGGTCAAGGCCTGGGTCCATGCTTCGGGCCGCACCCTCCACTTTCAGGAAATCGGGTTTCTGGATATCTCTTCAACAAGGGTCCGGGAGTTGATCGAAAGAGGGAGGTCTGTGAAGTATCTGATTCCTAACGATGTGGAAGCCTATGTCAAACAACACGGACTCTATCGGAAGAAATGATGAGCTCGTTTTGATTTTTTTTGTTTGTCATTGCATTTTTTTCTGTTATAATGCATAACTCAAAACTATTGCTTAGGAGGATATGGCCACCGATTCGAAGACAAAGTCCCTACTCTGCTTGAAGGCAGCAGTTGAGAAGAAGGCCCAGGACCCGGTCCTTCTGGAGTTAAGAGGACTCAGCTCTTTCACCGACTACTTTTTCCTTTGTAGCGGTAAGTCGGATCGCCAGGTACAGGCCATTGCCCAAGCGATCGAGGAGGCTCTCAGAAAGAAAGGGATTCGACCTCTCGGCCAAGAGGGAACGCGTGAGGGAAAGTGGATCTTGATGGACTTCGAGGATGTGGTCGCCCATGTCTTTCTGGAAACGGTAAGGAAGTTCTATGACCTTGAGGGGCTCTGGATGGATGCCCCGCGGATCGATCTACAAAAAGGAGTGGATTTTGGCGAAAGACCCAACCGATCAAAAAACAGGACTAGATAAAAAGACCCTCGCACGATTTAAGCAGATTCTTCTTAAGGAACGGGAACAGATCGTCGGGGAGGTCAAACAGATCTATGAATCCTCGAAGGAAATGGGACAAGATGGAATTCAGGATATTGGGGATGAGGCCGCTAACATTTATAACAAACAGATCCTCCTCAGCCTGAATGAGAATGAACGGATGAGGCTTCAAGAGGTGGATGAATCGCTTGATCGCATTGTGAACGGGACCTATGGCATCTGTGAAGAGTGTGGGGGACCGATCAGTTTGAAAAGGCTTGAAGTTCGGCCGGTGGCAAAATACTGTGTCCCTTGTTTAACCAAACTGGAGAAAGCGAAATCATAGATGATGTTGGTTCGGTTGTCTCCTTATCTATCTCTTCTTTTCCCAAGTGGGATCACTTCCCCGTAGATGCCAAACGAAGGCAGATCTTTGAATTCGAGATGAATGCTCTCCTTTACTGAAAGAATCTTTCAGTTCTTAATCCCATCCCAATGTCCCTGTTGCAGTAGACTTTTGACGGAGGAACAACAGGGGCTCTGCTCGGATTGCCGTTCAGAGATCCGCTGGATCCAACCTCCATTCTGTTCCGTGTGTGGAACCCCTTTCATCTCGGAGGAGATCGCTAACCATCCCTGCGGCACATGTCTAGTCAAAAGAAGGTATTTCACAATGGCGAGGGCAGTAGGATCTTATGAGGGATCTCTTCAGAAGGCGATCCATCGATGGAAATATGAAGGCAAAGAGTACCTTCACATCTACTTTGCGAGATGGATGGCAGAAAGGTTCTTTGATTATTGGGTTCCCCATCTGATTGACCTCCTGATCCCTGTCCCGCTGCACAAGAAGCGATTAAGGGAACGGGGGTTCAATCAAGCCCTCCTCCTCGGAAAAGAGTTAAGCCGTCGAACAGGGATCCCTTGTCGAAAGAGAGTTCTTCAGAAGAAGAAACCCACGGTACCTCAAGTCAATCTGGGTGGACCAGAGAGGGAAAAAGGGGTGCGAGGGGCTTTCGAGGTGATTGCGAGGAAGGAAGTGGACGGAAAGGCGATCCTTTTGGTGGATGATGTCTATACGACCGGTGCAACGGTCAATGAATGCTCGAGAGTATTGTTGGCCGGTGGGGCAAAAAGGGTGGATGTTCTCACTTTAGCCCATGCCCTAAAGACGACATGATGGATAGTCCGAAAACTGGAGCTCGGAGTTCTGAGTCGTTATCGAAGCTTGCCCCCTAACAACTTGCCCACCCATCGCAAAGGGGGTCGAGAGAGGATTTACGGTATCAAGCTTGGTCAAATCCTCCAACTTCCTCCTTTGCAAAAAAGGATTTTATAAGCAATAACTATCTACGGACGAATTCTTGATCAGTAACTATCTCTGAACTCAATACTCCTAACGCAAAACTCCGAGCTTCCGGGTTCAAAGAAACTGATGGTACGTCATAGAAAATGGTTTTTTCTCTGGATACTAATCCCCATCATCGCCGTAGGACTCTTCTTTCTCTTATCGATCAATTATCTCATCGACCCCAATATCTATCGGAACATTATTCAAAAATCGTTGGCCCTCAATCTTGGCCGAGAAGTCACCATTGGTCAGGCAAAGATGAGTCTGTGGGAGGGTGTCGGCGTCACTCTTGAAGACCTGCGGGTACGGGATCGTTCTCAGACATTCGATCTCCTCCAGTCAAAAAGGGTGATTTTGAAGCCAAGGTTGCTTTCCCTCCTCAAAGGGAACGTCAAATGGAAACGCATCGTTCTCGATGGGCCAGTGTTCCGGCTTCGCAGAGATGAAAAGGGACGCTTCAATTTTCTCGATGGCATCTCAACCAAAGAAGGATGGAAGGCCTCCCAGCAGAAGATGATTCAGACCCTTTCCACTCTCGTCGGAGGGTCCCTGAGCCTGAGAGATGGAGAGATCTCTTTTTCGGACGAAAGCCTCGGCGTCTCACCCCTGGTGACGGAAATAAAATCCTTCAATCTTCTCACCTCTGAACTTGCCTACCGTCAACCCTTCTCACTTCGCCTTAGTGGGAGGATCGGTCATTCAAAAAAGGAAGGGTCCTTTTTCCTTTCAGGAATCCTTCGAAATATCTCGGAGGAGATGGATCTCTCAAAGGGAAGTGTTGAGGGGAAAGCAGAGATCAAAGGGATTGATACCAACCATTTCTGGCCCTATCTCAAGAACTTGCTACCCATGAAAAGGATATCAGGGATCCTCGACCTGAAAGGGCATTACCAAGGAGACTTCTCAGGGGTCTTCAAGACCTCCGCTAAAATAAAACTGAAGGAGGTGGTCGTTGACTATCCGGAGGTCTTCTCTTATGTTCTGACCCCGAAGTGGATAAACCTTGTCATCGATGCCGAGTGTGAAACGAAGGAGATCAAGATCCCTCGAGCCTCTTTCGAGCTGCCTGAAATATCGGTCGAGGCAAAAGGAAGAATCTATGGAATCGGATCTGAAGGAATGGGTCTTGAAGCAGAGGCCCAAAGCGGTCCGTTCGACCTCTCGGAAGCAAAGAGGCTCATTCCCTATCGAATCATCACTCCGAGTGTATCGGATCGCCTTTTTCATGCAGAAGGAAGTGGCTCCGCCCAGATTACCCACGTTAGGCTGTCAGGCAAGATGAATGAGATTGAGCATTGCGACCAAGTTCAACACGCCCATGCGTTATCTGTCAAGATGAGGTTGGACAGGGCCCGATTGAAACTCCCCTGGGATCTTCCGTCCTTGGAAGATCTCAAAGGCAATCTCTTCTTTGAAGAAGGCAATCTCCATCTAAAAGAGGTGGATGGAAAGATCCTTCATTCCCGCATTGGCCGAGCCAACGGAATCTTCTATCGACTCCTCCTTGTTCCCAGCCTGCAGGTCTCTTGCGAAGGAGGATTGGATTTGACAGACCTTCCTTCCTTTGCCAAGATAGAGGGATTCTCGGAGGATATCTCTAGAGTCTTCTCATCCATCTCGATCCTTTCAGGGAAGGCCGAATATCGTCTCAGCGCCAGAGGAGATCTGAAGCTTCCACTCCGCTTTCAACATCAAGGGTCTTATTATCTTTCGAAGGTTCGATTGACTCATCGCCAAATCCCGTTCCCGGTCTTGATCGGAGAAGGAAAGATAGACCTCTCTAGCGAGAATCTTCGGTGGTCCGGATCAAAGGTAGAATTTGGAGACTCATCGTTGCTCATGGACGGCTCTTGGAGACATGGTGAAGTTTCCGGGCCTCTTGAGATCATGGTGAGAGGAAAGGTCGATTTGAAAAACCTCTTCCTTCTCTCTCGAAGCCCGCTCTTTACAGAAGAGATTCGTCAGACAACAATAGAGGTTGAGAAGCTCTCGGGAATAAGCTCATTTTCATTCAAAGGACGAAGGCTTGCAGTTGGTGGGCCTTTCTCCTACGAAGGAGAATGGATGCCTAAGGAGGCCAACCTCCTTCTCAAACGAGTTTCCTCCCCACTCACTATTAAGGATGGGACTCTCTCATTTTCCAACCTCGGCGTGAGTTTTACGAGAATGAAAGTCCAATCCGGGAATTCCTTTCTGACATTGGATGGGTCTGTAAGGGAAAAGAATATTCGACTCTCTACAAAGGGTTCCATTGATTTGAGCTCTTTACCCTCTCTCCTTCGGTCCTCTTTCTTTCCGGATCAGGTTCGAAACTCTATCGATGGAATTCAAGAACTCACCGGAGAGGCTGAGGTTCGCATGAAATGGCTCGGACTGACAGAGAATTGGATTGCTTCCTTGACAGACGGTGAGGCTATACTGAAAAGGGTTTCCCTTCACTATCGAGGCATCCCTCTGCCCATTTCGCATATGGAAGGTTCTTTGTTCCTCTCTTCTGAACAACTACGGTTCGAAGGGTTAAGAGGAAGGTTAGGAACCTCTCTGTTCAATGTTACAGGTGAAATCCCCTGGTTTCGATCTCTTAGGTCGGAGGGGAGGCGGCTTACGTTCCAGATTGCTTCTCCAGACCTCGATCTCGACCTGTTGTTTGCAAGAAAGAAGGAAGACACTACCGGTTCTTTTGAGAAGATCAGTGACTGGTTAACCCGTTGGAACCTCGAAGGTAAGGTGGAAGCGGACCGGGCGAGGTATCGTGGTTTCTTTTGCGAGAAGTTAAAAGTGGAGATGAAGACCGTTAATGGGAAGTTGCTCTTTCATCCCTTTCAATTTGAAGGGGCCGAGGGAAATCTCTGGGGTGAGGGGTGGATAGAACCGACGGAGAGAGGCATCCGTTTTGAGATCAAGCCTCGTCTTTCTGACATGGAAGCAAAGGCCTTTTTTCGGGCCCTGCTGCAAAAGGGAAGAGAAGAGAAGGTCGTAGTGACGGGAAGGGTGCATATCGACAAAGCTGAAATAAGGGGAGAGGGAGAGGATTTCCAAAGAATGAAAGAGACGCTCAATGGAGACTTGAGGCTGGAAATGGAGAACGGGGTGATCGAACGGTTTAATATCCTTTCGAAGATCTTCTCTATCCTCAATGTCTCCCAGTTGTTCAAAGGCAGGCTGCCAGATTTGACTACCCGGGGACTTCCTTATCACCAGATCATAGCAAACATCCACGTCAAGGATGGAATCGCTTCAACAGAGGACTTGGTAGTCGATAGTGATGCCATGAAGATTACGCTCTTTGGGAAATTCGATGTCGGGAAGAACCTGGTTGATGCAAAGATCGGAATTCATCCTTTGGTCACAATCGATTCCGTGCTGAGCAATGTTCCCATTGCAGGTTATATCCTCACGGGGAAAGACAAAGCTTTCCTTGCCTATGTCTATGAAGTAAAAGGAGATCTAAATAACCCCAAGATCGAGGCGATCCCTCTTAAGAGCATGGGCGAGGGTTTTTGGGGAATCATCAGGCGCTTACTCGAAACACCTTTGAGACCCTTCCAGAAGACCTCTTCAAAATTGAAGATCCACCTTTCATAGAGAAGTTCAACATCACGGTTCCACGGGAGATCGATCGGATCAATCACCTGGTAGAGGATCTGCTGGAACTAACACGAAGAAGGATTCGCCCTTTTGCCAATCTAGATGTGAACCTCGTGATCTTCCAGATTATCGATCTCCATGGAGAAGAGATGAAGAAGAAACAGGTCGCTGTCGTGGAGCATCTGGATCGTTCCCTCCCTATTATCCCTGGCGACCCAGAAAGACTTTATCGCGCCTTCTCAGTTGATGTTTCTGGATATCAAGATGCCCGGACTTGATGGCCTTAATATCTTGAAAAAACTTCGGGGAAATGACAAACACACCGAGGTGGTGGTCATTACCGCCAGTTGTCAGGAAGAAATAGAAGAGGAAGCCAAGGCCTTAGGTGTTATCGATTGCCTGAAGAAACCGCTTGGTATCTTCGAAGTGGAGAGGATACCTTCTCACATTCTCCAGTAGCTTACTGAGGAGTGTCTGTCGAAACTAGATTCCAGAAGGGCAGACATTAGGGTTTTGAAGGAGACACCACTACACGAAAACCGATGATCCTGAACCTGTCATCGGGATCATACCTGTACCGGTTGGCGCAACGGAGGTTCTTCCCACTGTAGTCGAATGAACCGCCCCGCAACACCCGGAGAACATCGGTTCCAACCCTGAGATTCTCGCGCCCATCCTTCTGATCATAGGGATATTTGAAATCAGGCTTCTCCCAATCCTTCCCCCACAAACTCCGCGTCCACTCCCACACATTACCGCTCATTTCCAGCAGACCATATGGACTGACCCCACCCGGAAAGCACCCCACAGCACTTGTACTACCGATGTGGGCATCATAATAGTTTGCACGATTTGGATCAGGCTCACCGCCGTGCCACGGGTAGAGACGTTTGGGTTCAGGATTCTCTTTCAAGGGCAGGCTGCTGGGCTGAAAATTGACATTGCTGATGATGGGCTCCGAGGGAACATGCACGCCCCCCCGCGCTCCCTTTTCCCACTCGGCTTCGCTGGGCAGCCGCACTTCATATTCTTCAGGAATGATCCCCCGAAGTTGTTCTGTCAGCCAATAGGTAAAAGCCAGTGCTTCATACCAGGTAACGCCCACCACCGGGTGATTGGGAAGGTTGAATGGCTCGCCGAAATGATAAGGCCCGCCTCGAAATTCTTCATCGGTTCTTCCCTTCACTTGCTTACGCGAATGATCCCAGACTTCGGCATCTTGTGCCTCCGTCCAATAGCGCTGGTCGCGGTATCCGCCCGTCTTAACAAAAGCCGAAAACTGAGCGCCGGTCACGGGGTAGTGAGCAATCCAGTAATGATAATCCAGGGACTCGTTCAAGTGTTCATCATCACCTTCCCCCATCCAGAACGACCCAGCGGGAATGAAGGAGAACTCCATTTTGTCAATTTTGGTTACGGCTTCCCGTGGATCGTCCAGTCTAGCCAAGGCACGGCCAGCAGCAGCGCGCAGAATTGGCTTCACTTTTGTATCGTTCACGAGTGACTCTTGCAGAGCCTGCATAACGACTGCCTTACATTCAGCTGTCACACCACCGGGCCAAGCGTCAACTACCGCCTCTCCCGCTAAGACTGTTGTTTGCCCCGGCTCCCCCGGCGACTTCTTCATCAGCTCTAGAAGGATCTCGGAAGCGACTTCATCACGCTGCTGCACGATGCCTATGTATCCAACGGTTAGCAAAGCGACCTCGTGCCAGCTATCGTTTCCAATATGGGGTGTCAGTGCATCAATCACGGGTTTTACTTCGCGCTGGCCCCGTTGGGTAATCGCCATGGCCGATAGGTATTCTTGCAAGGTAAGATGGATGAAGCCGTACTCCCCCGGACCACGCTCAAGCAATAGACTTGCATATTCATGGACATCGGCTAACAATTGGTTAGCAGCCTTTTCCGGGTCAGGGATCTCCCGGCTGGCATAAATTTCTTCTAACTTCCTTTTCAGGTCCTCCCTCTTGACTAACCCCATCCCCTTGCTTGTCTCGTGCATCCATAATGCTAAAGGCGCCAACACCCGTGCGGTTTCCACCACGTCCAAGTCGCGACTCGGTGGGCGGTCTAGTCCGCGCTCCAGGTTCCAGTATTTGAGCAGTGTCTCGACGTATTTTTGGTAAAGCTCGACTCGCTTTTCCGGCAGCGCGATCCCTTGACGCTTCATCAGAGCTAGAATCGTTAAGAGTAAAGGGTTCGCTGCCAGTCGCCGTACCCCGGGATTGCGGTGCACGGCAGCCAACAATTCTACCCGCTGGCGAGCTGCTTCCTCAGCCGCTAGGGGGGTATCGCCCCGTGCCGCACGTTCGAGCGCGGAGGTCCATTTCTCCACAAATTGGGAAATCTCCTCATCTTCAAGATCTACCAGCGTGCACTCCTCTAGACCCTCCACCGTTGGACGGACTTCTCGGTAGCCCACGATGCGGCTTGTGAGGATGCATTTGTTGCCCTTCTGCCGCTGTTCTGTGAAAAAGTCCACCACCCGGTTGACCACTAGGTGGCGCTGAGCGAGATCCCGAACTTCATCCAGACCGTCCAGGAGAAACAATACTCCACCCTGGGCCAGTTCTCCGTTCGACATCAAATCAGTGGAGAAATCTATTCCACGATCACGGTAATAATCGGCGATAAAATGGTCAATCGGAACGTTTCGTATCGACGGTGCGTTTGCATACGCGGAAAGAGGCAACAGAACGGGCAGGCGTGGACCCAGGCCCAAAGCTTCTCCTTCGCCCAAGGCTAAACGAAGAGTGATATATTTCAATAGAGTCGTCTTGCCAGCCCCAGGATCACCCAGTATGATCAGGCCGTCATGCTGCTTCAGGAGGTCAAGCACTGGGACGGGCTCGCTTAAGCGATGGTCAGTGATTTCGGCTTCCTTAGCGCCGATCTTGCGACCAGCGACAAGCAATTGGCGGGTCCAGGTCTCGCCTTTAGGCAACTCGATGCGTGCTTTAAGGGGTACGTACATCTCCAGCAGTGGCAGGCGGGTTGGCACGCGGTCGTAAACTCCCATCCCCTTAAAGTCCAGGTAGAGGAAACGGTCTTCGAGGTATTTGAAGTACGCTGAATCTTTAAGCATATCGACCTCCATCTTCTTACGAGGGAGTTTAAAATGCCCCCTTCTGAAAATCAATCAATACATGGTCGATGCGGCGTGCTGATGAGGGTAAACCCCGAACCCCTTGTTAGGATGTGATGCTTTAAGCGTGTGGGGTGAATATCATGATGGTTCGATTAGAGGTTACTTCCCTCCGCCGCTTCTTCATATTCAGGAACGACAATTCCTCTCCGAATCATGATGCTGTAAATGAGATCTGCCCGATGGGTTACATATTGCTGGTTCCCAGCAGGGCTATATTTTCTCGGATTCGGAAGGACAGCGGCTAGTCTTGCTGACTCTTCAGGAGTCAATTCAGAACAAGGTTTTCCGAAATAGTTCCTGGACGCCGCCTCCGCACCGAATATCCCGTCACCCCACTCTACCACATTGAGATAAAGTTCTAAAATCCTTTTTTTTGAAAGAGTCTCTTCCATTCTCCATGTGATGATGGCCTCTCTCACTTTCCTAAAGAGGTTCTTTTGGGGAGACAGGTAAAGGTTCCTAGCAAGCTGTTGGCTGATCGTGCTGCCACCGTACCTCAATCTACCTGCCTTAATATCCTTCTCGATGGCCTTCTGTATGGCCTCATAATCGAAACCTTCATGTCCCCAGAACTTATCATCTTCCGCTATCAGAACGGCCTTGATGAGATAAGGGGAGATTCTCGAAAGAGGTATCCTGATCTGATGGACCTCGAATTTCTTCCTCTTCTCTTGCGATTCCTTTTCTCTGTACTCCATCAAAGCAGTTTTCTTGGGGTACTCTTTCTTCAGTTTTGAAACCTTAGGCATCGAAAGAAGATAGAGGAAAAGTAGAAGGGAGGCAACAAAGAATATGGAAAAGAGCCATTTGGAGTTTCTTTTCTTGACCATTATCAGGAGTCTTGTGCTTTCATCCTCGGACAAATGGGTTGTGCTGCCTCTCATATTGAATGGTCGAGGTGGGTGTAGGACCGTAGTTATGTCCCGGGAAGACGATTGTTTCTCCCGGCAGTACATAAAGCTTATTCCGAATGGATGCTTCCAACCTCTCCCATGAACTCCCTGGGAAATCTGTCCGTCCTACTGCCCCCACAAAAAGGCTGTCGCCAGTGAAGACCATCCCATCCATGTAGAGAGACATCCCTCCTGGGGAATGACCAGGAGTGTGGATCACCTTCAGTCTGACCTTGCCAACTTGAATCACATCCCCTTCTTTGACAAGAATGTCAGCGGAGGGAGACGGCGTGGCCTGGAACATCTCTAGAAGGTAGGAAGGAATTCGCAAAAGATCTCCTGCGTCATCTTCGTGGATGATAATCTTAGCCCCGGTCTTCTTCACCATTGCAGCATTACCCATGACATGATCCACATGGGAATGGGTGTTGACGATATATTTGACCTTATCCAAGCCGTGAGATTTGGCCTCTGCAACGAGCCTATCTGTCTCGCCCGCAGGGTCGATGAACAGTCCTTCCTTTGTGTCCTCATCTCCAATCAGATAACAGAAGATCGAGAAATTTCCGACCTCGTATTGCTTGACAATCATTTTATCCTCTCCGTTCCGATTGATTTTTCAATATAATCCATGAACTCTCAAACTTCAACCCCCCATAGGGCCTCCTGCTTTTTTGTTCGGAAGGCGGATTGTCATTTTCACACGTGGACCCATGACCATTCGAATCCATGAACCTTCAAGCTTTCCTGACTTCTCGGAATGACAGTTGATTTGACAAGCCGCGCGTTTTCATTTAATGAGAAGGAGCCTGTGATCGACTTGAGATAGGAGACCGATCCTGTGAAGCTTGAGAAGGACCTGTTTATCTACCTTTGGCAAAACCAATATGAAAACAATTGCAACACCTATGTGATCGATGAGGAGATGACCATTCTCATCGATCCGGGCCATTCCCGCCATCTAAAGAAACTCTTCCAGCAAATGGAGGAAGACGGAATCTCCCCCGAGGAGATTGATGTCGTTATCATCACCCATTCCCATCCTGACCATTTGGAAGGCATTGAAGTGTTTCTTGACAAACCTGTCAAGATAGGAATGAATCGCGAGGAGGAGCGCTACCTCCAGGAGAGTGGGAAACTCCTCTTTGAGATGATGGGACAACCCTTGCCGAAACTCCGGGTAGACTTCCACTTGAAGGAGGGAGAACTCCATCTAGGAAAAAGAACCTTCAGTATTTACAAGACCCCTGGCCATTCCCCTGGTTCACTTTCAATCTATTGGCCCGAGAGGAAGGTCCTCTTCACTGGAGACCTCTTTTTTTACGGTGGGGTTGGAAGAACGGATTTTCTTGAAGGTAATTCCAAACTACTGATGGGGAGTATCGAGAAGATGTCCTGTTTGGATATTGAAATCTTGCTCCCCGGGCACGGAGACATCGTAACGGGGAAGGAAATGGTTCTTCAGAACTTCGAATTCATTCGACAGAATTTCTATCCCTATCTATAGAGCCTTAACTTCTCCTTGATTTCGTTCAATCTTACTCCATATCCGTCCCGTAATTCTTTCAACTTGCTTTTCAAGAACTCTGCTTCTTCTATATTGGCTTCCACTGCACTTCCGTAGATCCCTTCTCTTCTCAATGCCTCTGTCGCCTGGGTCCTCACTTCCTGCTTGACCTTCGCTTCGTCCTTTTGGTAGTGGGAGAGTAGTTGAAGAAGTTTCTGCTTTGCATCTTCAATCTCTTGAGGCCTTAGCGATTCAATCCCCTTGAAGAGCCTTTCGCCTTCACCGTTCAGAGAGAGGGCATCAATCCATTGTGAGAGGAGAAACTCTTTCACCACGATCGCCGTTTTCTCCTCCATTCTTCCGATCTCCTTCAGAACTTCATTCGCGGGGAGGTGGCCCTCCCTATACCGGTTAGAAAGACTGGTAGCCTTCTGAAGAATCTCTTTTCTTCTGATCTCTATCTTCTCTTCGTCGGAGATTGCAAGCCTTTTGGTTCTCTCCATGGCCAATTCTAAGGTTGATTTGATCTCTCCCACGGCTAAAGCTCCTTAAGCCTGGACCCAAAACCTTGCAGTCCCTCTTCAAATCGTCAATCCCCTCTCTTCCGAAAGGGAGGCACAATTTCCAAGTATGAGGCATGAAATCCTAGATAAGCACGGGTTTTCGAGATTCAAATTACCCAAATAAAAAAGGTTAGTCCCGCCTTGGTGGAATTCGGTATACAAATTCCGAATCTGTTCAGGATTTCGATATTTGGATTCCGAATTTGAAGAAATTTCACATATCTTTGGCTAGCACTTAAAAAGAGAAACCCCAGGATTAACCTGGGGCCTCTCTTTTGGCTTAGCCTAACGAGTTTCCATTTCAGCCCAGAACGGTAACGTCCGTTGCCTGCGGACCTTTCGGACCCTGGGAAATCTCAAACTCTACTTCGTCGCCCTCATAAAGAACCTTGAATCCGTCCTTCTTAATAGCGGAGAAGTGAACGAAAACATCGCTTCCGTCATCTCTGGAAATAAACCCATAGCCCTTCTTCTCGTTAAACCATTTGACACGACCTTTGGCCACTACAACTCACCTCCTCTCTATTGCGAAATTACGTAAGTTGTAATAGCCTTTGGTCCTAATTAAAAAAGGCCACCAAGTTTCTTGAACACTTTTGTGGCCTCTTTCTTGATCCAAACAACTACTCCTTACAACTTACCTTGTGAGATTATGCTAAATTCCATCTTAGAAGTCAAGCTTTTTTTTGGACATGTCCGAAGGGTCCTAATTCATTGGCAAAACAAGATGTTGGACAAACCCACGAATCAGATGATCGGTTCTGTCTCCGAAGCACTTGGTTCCAGAGCATCAGGTGAGGGTTGGGGAGTTGAGAGTTTCGGTTTCCTTGGCCGTGGACGCCAGCGTGGCTTTTGCGTCTTTCGTTCCTTCTTCTTCTCCCCTTCTCCCTTTTTCTCCTCCTTGCCAAAACCAACGACCACATAGGTACCGCTTCGAGTATCGGTTTGAAGTCGGATGATCCCTTCTTTTTCAGCATCTTCGAGAAGGTCACTAAAGGTCCGGTATCCATGATACGACTCATTGAATGAGGGTTTCTTTCGTTTCATCGTCTCTTTAAGTAGAGAAGACCAGAGCACCTCCTTGTTCTCACGGACCAATGCAACCACAGAGTCCACCAGGAGCTGGAAGGCTTCTCTCTTCTTTTCAGGCAGGTCCTGTTCGATTTTAGGCGGGGTTCCGATGGGGCGTTCCAGGTCTTCATAATAGATAAATTCATCACAATTGTCGATTAAGAGGTTGGAACTTGACTCCTTCATTCCAAGGCCAATCACCCGTTTTCCATTCTCCTTCAGTTTGGAAACGAGAGGGGAGAAGTCGCTGTCGCCAGAGACGATGACAAAGGTATCGATGTGCTCTTTGGAGTAACAGAGATCGAGCGCGTCCACACAAAGCCGAATGTCCGCCGAGTTCTTGCCACTCATCGAACGTTTTGGGATTTCAATCAGTTCAATGGCGGCCTCATGCAGGGGTTTCTTATACTCCGCGTAGTCGGCCCAATCCGCATAAGACTTCTTGGCAATGATCTTTCCTTTCTCAACCAGGCGCTCTAATACCTTCCGAATTTCGAACCGTTTATCTTTCTTACCCTTAAATCCGAGGGCGAGATTCTCAAAATCGATAAAAACCGCAAGTGTGTGTTCCCCTTCGTTCATTCTTCCCCTCCTTTTTGTTTAAACAGGGTTCTGCTCTTTCTTCCTGGCTTATCGTACACTTAAACAGAGGGTTTGTAAACAGAACTTTTTGGGAAACAACTTACGAATTGATAGTGAACAAAAAAAAATGACAGCCCTACTCTTCTAATGCCGCCAGTGAAGTCATTATCGGTAAATACACCTTTGTACCTCCAGTGACTCCTTGGCAATTCCCTGGAAGCTGGAGCTATAGACAACTACTGAGAACTCAGTTTTCTTCAGTGGTTTAATTGGCTATCATTCTGGCGTTTGCTTGATTCCATGAAAATTTAAATATTACAAGAAGTTAGATAGTAAATGGGGCATATTCTTGGAAAAAGTGTCTAAAAATAGAGGGGGTCAGATGTTACGGTGCATATCTTTTCATTTAGGATGATAGAAGAGAAGACTCCTGCAAAATCGTATGGTTGTCTTTATCTCAATGTATCTTCCTCTCAGTTCATTCATTGTCAACGAGCGAATGATTGAATCCCCTGAAGGAAGTAAGCTGTGCCGTGGTCGCCTGGTGAGGGAAAATGTCGCCGTGGCGGGATGAATATGAGGAATTGACCCCACTGCACCAAGGGTAAGAGAGGGGCCATGGCCTCCCTCTTACCCATTTAATGCCAAGAGATTCACTGGACGAACCTGCCTAAGCAGCTTTTCTCTTGGTCCTCATCGGTTTTTCACAGCAGATGATGTCGCAGGTATCGATGCACCCACAGACCTCATCGACCACAACGCTGAGGCCGCATACGCTGCATTTGTAAGCCTCACCCTTCTTCACACGCTTCCCAGTAACCTTCTTTGTGACCTTTTTCGCCACTTTCTTCTGCGCCATGGTTTCCTTCCTCCTTCTTTAGAAAAAAACATGCCAATAATCGTATCGTGTGTCCGTAACCCCCTTACAACTTCACGCGCCAGTCGCTTAATCCGGCATGACCGGAACCGAATCCCACGAAGGCGGGATTCGAATTTTGTAGGCCGCTGAAAAGCGCCTATCTGTCCCGCGCTTCGCGGGATTTCACAAGACTGAACTTGCAGGTAGGTATTGTTGAATAGCCTGAGAAGAATCTGTTTCCCAGCAACTTGTCAGCTTGTTAGTGCATCGGATTTGTTAATGTCTTTCAAATTCCAGAAATTATGTTTTCTTCTGCACACAAATTAATTGCCAAGCGCCTAAAGCTCCTTTACCTCCTCCAATTCAAATTTCAAAGTCCCTACGGGAAGATCCAATTCCATGGCCAAAGGGGTTTTCTTCCCATCGGCTGCATACCAGATACGAATAATCCCCTCCTTATCTCCAAATGTGGAAAAGGAGGTGGAGGACTCGAGACATACGGCCTCCACTTCTCCAAATAACTTTGATCTTACCCTCTCTTTTTTTGAATGAAAGACCATCTGGCGCAGCTTCACCCCATCGTAGATGGACATCCGAAGATCCTGGCCAGGAAGAAGTTGTTCTTTTAGGTAACATCGGGTAAACATTGAAAGAGGATCATAGGTGTCAGTTGTGATGGGAATCTCTTGCCCCTCTTTCTTATCTGTTCTTTCAAGTATCACCCTTTTATTGCTGAAATCGAAGGTGAAGGTCTGAAGATAATTCTTATCTTTGATCAGAAATCCTCCCTGATTAATTTCCTTAACGTAACGAACCGGAGAGCATGTCTCCAGTTCCATGGTAGAGATGAACCGGTTGTTCATCCGAAACAGGAATCCCAGGGAGTTGAGAGAGTCCACACGGGCCTGAACCTGATAGAGAGGTCTCCCTGTTTCTGAGGTTCCATTGTCGATCTCAATGGACGCCTTGAGGATTGGAACTCCGAACTCCTTCGCAGTGAAAAGGAAAACCTTCCCGGAAGAGGAAAGTGCTCCAGGGACTTCCTTGGCTGCATCACCCAAGGCGAAAGAAGCGCAAGATAAAACCATTCCAATAAAAAAAGAACTCCGAATCCACGCCAGAGATTTTTGAAATCCTCGCGTCCCAACACCTGGTCCTACCCACAATCCGAATAACCACAGAGACACTTCACACAACCTTCTTCGAAGAGAAGAGGGCCCCCACATTCGGGACATGCCCCTCTAAGAAAGATTGAAACGGATTCATTCATAGAGGCTTGTTTAAGAGGCAGTATAACATCTCCCTCTTCTTTTGTATTATTCTGGAGGACACGATCACTTCCTGCACCGTCAACTTCAACCTTAAC